>DATMYZ010000032.1:0-2944 GCA_035560675.1 Clostridia bacterium | reverse complement strand
CTTTGCAGGTATTGAAAAGCCCGCTAAAAATTCCTTT
Organism: Clostridia bacterium; assembly: GCA_035560675.1. Taxonomy (GTDB): domain Bacteria; phylum Bacillota; class Clostridia; order Oscillospirales; family Ruminococcaceae; genus Yanshouia. The sequence goes on along the minus strand of DATMYZ010000032.1, from coordinate 2,907 downwards.
TGTGATTCGTTCCGCTAACGCATCGCCAATATGGCCAGCGCCAGCAAGTGCGCCGGGTAGTATAAATAGAAACCCCACTTTCTGACTGCCATACCCAATTGTCCGGTAGGACCGCCGCGCGTTCCGTTATAACACAACAGCAGGGGCAGACTGAGCAGACAAAACAGATAGACCCACCGACCGTACATCAGACATCCAATAGTAAACAACAGCACCGCCGCGGCAACACCGACCTTGCCCTTTTGAGCGAGTAGCCAAAACATTAGAATAGTCAATACGCCTAACGCTGCGTAGTCGGTACGCAGCAGCTGCGCCAGCAAAGCCATGCCCATAACGGCGGCGGGCCCAAATGGTCTATAGTCTAAAAGCACAATGCAGACGGCCCCCAAACAAAGCGTAAAAAAGACGTTCTGATGACTGGGGTAATAAACGACGCCGTAAAACGCGAGGTCAAACGGCACCTCCGATAACAGCGCAAACGCCGCCAGCCGCAAAATAAAGCGCTTTCGGCTGCGGGTGTGCAGCATACCCTGCGCCAGCAAGAACGCAAAAACAGGGAAGGCTGCGCGCCCGACAGCGCGCAGCGCAAATATGCCTGGCATCTCTCGTGCCATAACGACCCACGGTAGCTGCATGACCCGCATGGTGACGGCACCAATATGATCCGCCGTCATACTTAGTACCGCCAGACCTTGCAGCGCAGTGCCAGAAAGCCCCCGACGCGGCTGCATCAGCGCGAAAGCTGCGGCATCGCGCCGGAATGGTAAGCCCCCAGCAACAGCGTCAGTGTCTCGATCTGCCCGCGCAGCTCTTCGCCGATATCGGTATCGGCCACCAGTCTACGGCGGGTAGCCACTTCAAAAATGTCCGCCTTGGACAAAATATCGCTGTTTTGTTGCACCGCCTCACCAATGCCCTTGAACGGCCCGTGCGACACCAGCCGCAGTCCATAGGAATTATAAATGAGCGTATAGCCCGCAATACCGGTCGTTTTTTGATAGGCCTTGCAGAAGCCGCCGTCGATGGTCAGCAGCTTGCCGCCGCATTTGATGGGGCTTTCGCCATCCTTGGATTTGACGGGAATATGTCCATTAATAATGTGTGCCTCTGCAGGATCGAGCCCGAACTCCTCAAAAATGTTATTGATAACCTTGGGGTCGTTCATGTAGTGGTAATAATAATTCTTCGGCTCCTCATGCGAGGCTTTATCCTCCACCAGCATTCGCTCAAAGGTGGTCATGCGGGTTCTGCCAAACACCGGCGAGTTTTTGCCGCACCACAGCCACCACATAAAATCTTCACCGTCGCGCTTTTCTTTGGTGTCGCGAACGCCAAAATAACCTTCACGCACCTTGTGCTCACAAAAGTCGAACAGCCGCTTACCCCACAGGCGCTTGCCATCAAATTCAAACCGCTCGAACGAGCCGTCCCGGTTGAGCGGCACACAACCGTGAAACAGCAGATTAGAATTGCAGCAGCGGTAAAAACTACCGTGCTCGAACAAAAACCGCATATGCGCCTGTAGCTTATCGCTTCGGATAAAGGAATCTTTCAGCGCTGCCATCAGTTGGCGCTCTTCGTCGGTCAGTTCGTAGGGCGACTCGGGGTTAATGGTGGGGAAATCGGTATCGCGCAGCGGGTAGGTCGTGCCCGCAATGGCCACTGTACCTTCTAAATAGTTTATTTTGTCGAGCATCATGCGCTCGTCCATGTCATACTCGGGGTGTCGCGCGATGATCTGCCCCTCAAGTTTCATCTGCATGATGGCTGCCGCCTTGCGCAGCTTTGCTACCAGTTCAACGTCGTTCAAACCGATTTTATCCTGTTCGAGCACCTTGGGCTTAAACGCCATCGAATTGCCGTATGTTTTTTCGGCAAAGGTAGTCAGGGCGCGCAGGCTGATGCCGTAGCCGTTTTCAAGCGTATCGACATTCGCGTAAGAAAGCGAGACATTAAGTACATTGGCAATGCAGGCCTCGTTGCCCGCCGCAGCGGCCATCCAGAGCATATCGTGGTTGCCCCAGACGATATCTACCGCGTGATGCTGCATCAAAAGCTGCATAATATCCTCGGCACCCGGCCCGCGGTCGTAGATATCGCCGACGATGTGCAGCCGGTCAACCGCCAGCCGCTTAATCAGGCTAGATAGCGCTACGATGAACGCGTCGGCTCTGCCCACATCAACAATGGTTGCAAAAATACGCCCATAATAGTTTTCTTTATTTTTTTCATAGTGATCAGCATGCAATAGCTCGTCGATGATATATGAAAAATCAGCGGGCAGCGCTTTACGTACCTTGGAACGGGTATATTTTGACGCCACCACCCGGCAGATATCGATAAGCTTTACCAGCGTGTCGTGATACCAGTCATCGAGATCGTCCTGGTGCTCGGCTTTAAGCAGCTCCAGCTTGTGATGGGGATAATAAATAAGCGTCGCAAGCTTTGAGCGCTCCTCTTCCGAACTACTATCGTTATAAAGCTCATCAATTTTGTCGCGGATAACGCCCGAAGCATTATTGAGAATGTGCGCGACCGCCTCATATTCACCATGCAGGTCGCTAATAAAGTGCTCCGTGCCTTTAGGAAGATCCAAAATAGCCTTGAGGTTAATAATTTCAGTGCAAACCGACTGAATATTAGGGAACTGTTTAGATAATAAACGCAAAAAAGTGATATTGTCGTTTATAAGGTCTTTCTTTTCCTGTTGCATCGTCATTCCTCCCGTAAGTGGGTCTAAATTAAAACTTATGCTGGGCTTTGGGCGTGCATTCAGTTATAGGGTTATCATACCAGAAACGCAAACCGCGCAATGTCAAAAATCGCCCGGAAAAAGGTTTTTGCCATATCTGTCGGCAAGCTTTGGAACACCGCTCGTTACAGAATATGCCATATGCTCATTATATC
>DATMYZ010000031.1:0-2997 GCA_035560675.1 Clostridia bacterium | reverse complement strand
GCTGCTCCGTTTAAAACGGCATACCGGCCTTGCCAAACATCCCGCGCCCCTTGGCACCTTTGAGCTGCTTCATCATTTTTTGCATCTGTTCAAACTGCCTCAGAATGCGATTGACATCTTCTACGCGGGTACCACTTCCCGTTGCGATGCGACGCTTGCGCTTAGGGTCGATAATGGAGGGCTTTTCACGCTCGGCCGTCGTCATCGAAAAGATAATCGCCTCCATCCGCTTCATTTCCTTCTCGCCGCGCTGGGCGTCCTCATCGTTAACCTTAACGCCGGGTATCATGCCGAGCACCTGACCCAACGGCCCCATACCCTGTATCTGCTTCATCTGATCTAAAAGATCGGTGAGTGTAAAATTGTTTTTCTTAAGCTTTTGAGCAAGCTGCTGCGCCTTTTTTTCATCGACGGTGCTCTGCGCCTTTTCAATCAGCGTAACCACGTCGCCCATGCCCAAAATTCGGGAAGCCATACGATCAGGGTAAAACGGTTCAAGCTGGTCAAGCCGTTCGCCCATACCGACAAATTTGATGGGCTTTCCAGTTACAGCACGCACTGAGAGTGCTGCACCGCCACGGGTATCACCGTCGCACTTCGTCAATATAACACCGTCGATGCCCAGCCGCTCATCAAAGGTCTTGGCAACGTTGACGGCGTCCTGGCCGGTCATGGCGTCAACCACCAAGAGAATTTCGTGCGGGCCGACCGCTTCTTTAATGTTTGAAAGCTCACCCATCAGCGCTTCGTCAATGTGCAGACGACCAGCAGTATCAAGAATGACAATGTCGTCGCCGTGGTCTCTCGCACGCATAATCGCTTTTTTGGCAATCTGCACCGGGTCCTCCTGCCCCATCTCAAAAACAGGGGCATTGACCTGCTCACCGACCACTTGAAGCTGCTTGATAGCAGCAGGACGATACACATCGCAGGCCACCAGCAACGGACGCTTTCCCAATGCCTTAAAATGCTTGGCCAACTTGGCGCAGTGGGTCGTCTTACCGGAACCCTGTAAACCGCACATCATAATAATGGTGGGCAACTTAGATGAAAAACGAATTCTGACATTTTCGGTACCCATCAGGGCGGTCAGCTCTTCGTTGACAATTTTAATAACCTGCTGCGCGGGGGTCAGGCTTTCAAATACCGCCGCACCGATTGCCTTTTCAGAAACGGCGACGACAAAGTCTTTGGCGACCTTATAATTGACATCGGCCTCAAGCAGTGCCAGACGCACCTCGCGCATAACCTCTTTGATATCCGATTCCTTAAGCTTTCCCCGGGATCTCAGTCTCTTGAAAACGGAATTAAGCTTGTCAGAAAGTCCTTCAAAAGCCATGCCATTCCTCCATAGTTCTTACAGTTCAGCCACATGGCGTGACAGCTTTGTTATTCTGCCGACGCGATTGCTGATATCTTTTGAGTTATAAAGCCGCGAGTTGATCTGCTCAATCTCAAAGGCGTTTTTTAATATGTCGTCCAGTGTATCTTTTATCTGTTCAAAACGACTCGCAAGACCGAGCTGCTCTTCAAATTCCGCCAGCTGAAACTCCGCTCGTTTAATCGAATCGCGCACGCCCTGCCGAGTGATACCGCTGTGCGAGGCAATTTCAGAAAGTGAAAGATCTTCGTTATAATAAAGCTCGATAACCTCTTGCTGCTTCTCGGTCAGTAAGTCGCCATAAAAATCATACAGCATCGAAATACTCAAATCTTTTGCCAAAACAGCGCTTCCTTTCTACAACAGCAATTTAATACTTCATGATTATATCGGAACGCGCGACATCTGTCAAGTGTTTCCTCTTTACATCTAACCACAAAATGTTGTGTGATTGGCAGGGCAAACACAAGTCATTGTGCATTTTGACACAAAGTATGCTGTGTTAAAAAACGCAGTACTAAAGGGACTTGTACAGAAATACAAAACAATTTTTCACAGTTTTTTTACTCTTTCGCAGGTTGTTTGCAAGCATTTTTTATGTTATAATGGTTAAACTATCCAAAAGGAGGGGATCGCTTTGAAGCGCACACTTGCGTTCATTTTTGCCTGTTCGATGCTTTTCACACTTTCTGCCGGCGTTTTAGCGGCTAATGATGACGTTTATCCCGTTACCGAAATCTATGAGAACGGCTATTTGCTCGAAGAGGATGATTCTTATGTGGATTTCACCGACACAAAAGATTCGGTGCCCTACGGCGAAACTATCTATTACCCACTGCTTTCGCTGGTTTCACCCGATTCCGGATCGAACTATTATGTCGGTGTATATGAAATCGCCGCCACCAAAGGCATTAAAATTAAAACAGACTGGGATGGCGGTTCTTCGTATGTTGACAAACTTTCTGTGGTCAAAAAACGCTTCACCGGCAGCCTTGGCAATGGAATTGATCTATCCGCCAGTAAATATTGCTATTTTCTTGCCATAACAACCAAGACACGTTCTGCGACGACTACGGCTGTCAATGATGTTTACGGCACCGTCAAACTGAGAAAAACCACCGGTGACGACGAGTATCGTTTCGACTATGACGACGTATTTCTGGATATTGATTTTGAGGTTGGGTATACTGCCCCGGAAGATTCCAACGTCATTCCCGTCACTCCGGCTCTATTCGAACCGGGTGAGGATTTTGACGAATATGACGACGAAACTTTTGATTTTGAAGCCGATAGCTACAGCTATATTGTAGTGAACACCAACAACCAGAAAAAAATCGTACTCGGTATGGATACTGATTATGATGACGACATTGCCGACAAATACCCAAATGCAAACTTGGACTTTTTCAACGGGAACGGCGCGACCTTCAATAAACTTGGCTACCTCTACCTGTACGCTGACAATAGCAATTATATCTATTCTGTTGAAAGTAATAATTCCCTTAAAAAAATCAATGCGTCCTATGATTCCTATGAAGATTGCTTTGTCATCCGCACTCGCACCCTCGGTCGCTATGTTATCTCCGACACGAAGCTGAATGTTGCAGAGCAAAGCA
>DATMYZ010000030.1:0-3089 GCA_035560675.1 Clostridia bacterium | reverse complement strand
AGTCAACCATTAACCGTGCAGATTGGACGCAGAAGCGGCCTTTTATAATAAAAACAAAAGGCATTTTATTTTGATTTCACAAATACGCTCTATACAGAGTCAAGCGCCCGTCTAGCCAGTGCTGGCAGAACGGGCGCTGGGGTTATACGCGCTTTAAAGCTTTTGCAGACGGGCAAAGGTGGCCATAATCTTCTTGACCCCCACGCGGTCAAACCGCACCTCGATCATGTGGTCGCCGCCCATTGGCGTGACCGAAATGATGGTGCCGCCGCCGAACACGCGGTGGATGACGCGGTCGCCCTTTATAAACTCAAAGTCGGCCTTTTCGGAGGGCGCGGCGGGTTTGGGTGCCATAACGGCCCTGTTGCCGGAACGCGCGGCCGTATCGGCGGCGGCCTGCGCAGTGGTCTTGCCAAACGCGCCGAACGAGACCGGCTCGGGTGGAGGCTTCGGGGTGCTTTGCACGGCCGGTGTGGGCTTGCGGCCCTCGCGGCTCAACAGCTCGGGGTCGATATCGCGCAGGAAACGGGACTCCTGGCCGTATATCGTCTGGCCGAACAGCATTCGGCGGCGGGCGGTCAGCATCATCAGCTTTTCTTTCGCGCGGGTAATGCCCACATAGGCCAGACGCCGCTCCTCCTCAAGCTGTTCGGGGTCTGAAAACGCCCGTGTGGAGGGAAACAGGCCCTCTTCCATGCCTGGCAGAAACACCAGCGGGAACTCTAAGCCCTTGGCGGCGTGCATGGTCATCAGCGTCACCGAGTCGGTCTCAGCGTCGTAGCTGTCAAGGTCGGTGTACAGCGCCACCTCTTCAAGGAAGCCGCCCAGCGACGGCTCTTCGGTTTCGGCCTCATAGCGCTTCATCGTAGTTTTAAGCTCTTCAATATTCTCAAGGCGCGTCTGGCCCTGCACGCCCTCTGCCCGAACCATCTCGCGGTAGCCGGTCTCATCAAGCAGCTCATCGAGCAGCTCGTCGAGCGGCATCAGCCCGGACGATTCCATCAGCTCGTTCATCATGGTTGCGAACTGCGTCAGGGGCTTGGCTTTTCGCTGCAACGGGGCATATTCTTCGGCATTTTGCAGCACCTCAAACAGCCCGCAGCCCAGCACGTCTGCAATCTCCTGCGCCGAGGTGACGGTCGCGTCGCCAATGCCGCGCTTGGGCTCGTTGATAATGCGCATCAGGCGCAGCGCGTCGGCGGGGTTGTGCAGCACGCTTAAATACGCCACCATGTCGCGGATCTCTTTGCGGTCGAAGAATCGGGTGCCGCCTACAACCTTATAGGGAATGCCCGCCGAAACGAGCGCCGATTCCACCGTCTGAGACTGGGCGTTCATGCGGTAGAGCACCGCGCAGTCACTATAGCTGCGGCCCTTGTCGTGCTCGCGGCTGATGGTGTCGGCGATGGAACCGGCCTCGTCGCGCTCGTCATAGGCGGTGTAGACCACCAGCTTGTCGCCGTCGCCCGCCGCCGTCCACAGCGTTTTGCCCTTGCGGGCGGTGTTTTTGGCAATCACTTCATTAGCGGCGGTCAGAATATTCTGGGTCGAGCGGTAGTTCTGCTCTAAGCGGATGACCTTTGCCCCTTCGTACTGCTGCTCAAACGAGAGGATATTCTCAATGGTCGCACCGCGGAAGCTGTAGATGCTCTGATCGTCGTCGCCCACCACGCACAGGTTGTTGCTGCCGCCAGCCAGCTGCGAGACCAGCTTATACTGCGAGCGGTTGGTGTCCTGATATTCGTCCACCATGACATAGCGGTAGCGGTGCTGATATTTTGAAAGCACGTCGGGGTGCTCGTCAAACAGCCGCACCGTCAGCGTGATGATGTCATCAAAGTCGAGGGCGTTGGCATCAAACAGCCGTTTTTGATAGTCGCGGTACAGCCCCGCCAGCTTTTTCAGGCGGAAGTCGTTGGCGGCCTCGGCTCTTTGCAGCGACTGCGCGGGCGTTTCAAGCAAATCTTTGAACTCCCCTATTTTAGAGAGCACGCTGCGCGGCGCAAACTGCTTTTCGTCCAGATTCTGCGCCTTGATGAGATCTTTGATGACCTTCTGCGAATCGTCGGAATCGTAAATGGCAAAGCCACTGCGATAGCCCAGCCGGTCGATGTCGGCGCGCAGAATTCGCACGCAGGCCGAATGGAAGGTCGACGCGTGCACCTGCCCGCCCAACCCCTCGCCCAGCATACCCGATAAGCGGCTTTTTAGTTCGGCCGCCGCCTTGTTCGTAAAGGTGATGGCCATAATCTCCCACGGGCGGGGCGGACTGTCCGCTAAAAGGCGCGAGAGCTTGCCGTCGTCGTCGGCAGCTTCGCCGCGCGCGACCTGCTCCAGCCAGTCCAGCGCCGCCCCGTCGATATAAAACGGCACGGCTTCGCTCTTATAACCCCTGCCAAACAGCAAAAGGTTTGCAATGCGGTTGATCAGCACGGTGGTTTTTCCGCTGCCCGCGCCCGCTAATATGAGCAGCGGCCCCTCGGTAGTCAGTACCGCGGCACGCTGCATGTCGTTCATTTTTGAAAACCGCTTCTCAATCAGTGTGCGCCGTAGCGCCAGATATCGGTCGGCCTGTGCTTTCTCCAGCATCAAATTTCTCCTTTGTGTGATGGTGTCTTATTGCATTCGCTACAAAACAGGCGGCAAAGGTGTGGCGAGCCGTTTGGGGCTGTAGACAGCCTTGTAATCGTAACGCCGAACATGTTTCTTCTATTGTACACCATTTTGGCACATAAGAAAAGCCGAAACGCGGTACCTGTCGGCAAAGTGTGCGCTAAAAGCTGCCTAAAAGAGCCCGGTGGCGTGTAAACGGCCTTTATAGTCGAGTAAACTTAAAGCCGCAAAAAGGTTGAGCTGTACGAAACCTTTTTTGATAAGCTAAGACCGTCCTGTCACGGACGGTCTTTTAAAGCGAATCAGCTATATCTGCCACGAACAGGAGGAACCGGGCAATCAAACGGCGCAGCCAAGGGATACTATTCCGACGACTAAACAGCCGTGTCGTCGGCTTCCGGCGTCGTTGAAGCGCGCATGGATCTTCCGCCGCCACCGGGTCTGCCGCCACCGCCGCCGGGGCCGCCACCGGGTCT
>DATMYZ010000029.1:0-7372 GCA_035560675.1 Clostridia bacterium | reverse complement strand
CTTTTGTTCCATTCTCGTTGTAACATAATGGCGAGTATGCTAAAATTCTATCATTGGAATAGGATATTCATGCCAGACGATAGTCCTATCCAGGTCTGCTGCGGCAAGAACGCCCGAAACAATTGAGCGGTGCCGGGGTTGCGTTTTATATTAGTATCCCATTAAAAGGTTGAATAAAATGGCGAGCAGATTTTTTGTCCTGCAACGGCGAGGACACCGCAGGATGGAAAAATCCGCCACACAGCTATCAACGTTTTAGTGGGATATTAGTATTAGTCATGGGGGATGGCTTCGCGCTCAGAAATCTTTTAGCTTCTGAGCAGAGCCGGGCATACAGCCGGTATTCGTCCGCTTTAAAGAAAAGGACGGAGTGAACTATGAAAAGAATAAGATCGAAAATTATGACCGCGATCATTCTGGTGGTATGTATTTCGCTGACGGTGGTAGGGGGAACGGCTGTTGCGTTAAATTGCAGTAGTACGTTGAGCCTTATTAAAAAAAACATGCAGGGAACCGCTGTTCTGGCAGCTGAGCGGGTTTCCTACGAGCTGCAAAAGTATCAGAGCATAGCCGTGGAGGTGGGTTGTACGCCGCGGCTGGCAAATCCTGCGACACTGGTATCGGACAAGCTTGCTATTTTGTCGCAACGCGCTAAACTGCATGGCTTTGTAAAGGGCAATATCATTGGCGACTCCGGCATAGGCATATTTGATGGAAAAGATTATAGCGGCGAGGATTACTTTAAGGCGGTCATGGCTGGCAAAACCTGTGTTACAGAGCCATCCATTGACGAAACGACCCGAGAAAGAACCATCCTCGTTGCCGCACCGCTTTGGAAAGAAGGAATTCCCGGGACGAGCGTTGTCGGTGTCGTGTATTTTGTGCCCGTAGAGACCTTTCTCGACGACATCATGGCCTCTATTCATGTCAGCAACAACAGCGGCGCATATATGATTGACATAGATGGCGATACAATTGCGCACGTTGACGGCGACGCATTTAAAACCGGAGAGAATATTGCGGTCATGGCGCAGAACGATGCTTCGCTGGTCAAACTTGCAGACCTTCATGCGGCTATGCAGCGCGGCGAAAACGGCGTAGGCACCTGCACATGGGCAGGCGGTACGCGCTATGTTGCTTATGCGCCGGTGGTCGGTACCAATGGCTGGAGCATTGCAGTGCATGCCCCGGCGATGGATTTTATCAAAGGCACCATCATTTCTGCTCTGGTCACGCTTGGACTGCTGGTCATTTCGCTGGTGGCGTCGGTTATCATTGCGAGCAAGGTTTCCAAAAGAATTGCAGACCCCGTCATGCTCTGTGCCAATCGTTTGGCAAGCTTGGCTGAGGGTGACCTGCAAGCCGAAGTGCCGGTTGTTATGGCCCGGGACGAAACGAGCAAGCTGGCAGCGGCAACCGAGCGTATTACGCTGACGCAGCGCGCCATTATCGCTGATATTCGGCGTGTGCTCGGCGCAATGGCGGACGGCGATCTGACGCTGGGGACTGAGACTGATTTTCCTGGGGACCTTGCGCAAATTAAAGAAGCTATGGCAAGCATTATGGCTTCGCTGAACCAGACACTGTTGCAGATTAATATTGCATCAAGCGAGGTTGCGGGTGGCTCTGAACAGGTTTCTGCCGGTTCACAGGCGCTTAGCCAAGGGGCGACCGAACAGGCCGCAGCCATTGATCAGCTTTCGGCAACGGTTGAATCCATTTCGGCGCAGATCAAAGAAAGCGCCCAGAACGCTCGCGAAGCAGGGCAGCTTTCGGAACAGTCGGGCCGCGGCGTTTATCAGAGCAATGAACAGATGGCTCATATGATTGCGGCAATGAACGAAATCGCCGGGGCCTCCAACGAGATTAACAAAATTATCAAAACAATCGACGATATCGCCTTTCAGACTAATATTCTAGCGCTGAATGCCGCGGTTGAGGCCGCGCGTGCGGGCAAGGCAGGCAAGGGATTTGCCGTAGTGGCCGACGAGGTGCGCAATCTGGCCGCCAAGAGCGCGACAGCTGCCAAAAACACGACCGCATTGATTGAAAGCGCCATAACGGCCGTTGAGAAGGGCACTGGAATTGCAGACCAGACCGCAAAATCACTCAGCAAGGTAGTTGAACAGGCGGCCAGTGCCAATAAGAGGGTGCAGGCTATCGCGACGGCGTCGGAGCATCAGGCAGCGCAGGTGGCGCAGATAACGCAGGGTATTGAACAGATTTCAGTCGTTATTCAGACCAACTCGGCGACTGCTCAGCAAAGTGCGGCAGCCTCTGAAGAACTCTCGGGTCAGGCACAGCTGCTTAAAAATTTGGTCGGCGGCTTTAAGCTGCGCGATGAAGCGGCCATTGTCACCGAGGCGGCATTGTCTGAGAAAAAGCTTGTCATGCTGACTGACTGCGCACATCATGGCGCACGAGGCCTTGACGACAACTCAAAATACTAAACGTCGGTTTTTAAAATCGGGCGCTTTTGTCCTTGCGGGCAGAGGGGCTCGATTTTCCCTAATTTTTAGAACTCAAAATTGTATTACGGTAGTTCCAGTGCTATACTAGCATTAAAGCAATTTTATGGATAACTGGTCAAACCGATTGAAAACTGAGCCGTATTGACGGCCCATTTTGTGCCTTGGCGTGTAGTCGTCTTTGGGGGGGCGTCAGCCCATCCGCGCCCTCCGCTTTGCATAGGTTTGACTATAATAAGCGCTGAATGGTTATGATACCTGAGGATTTGGATAACATAAACGGCAGTCTAACGGCTTTAATAAATCTTACGGCGGCAGGCCGAATAAAAAGGAGTAATGTCAAATGAATTCAGAAATTATCTGTGTGGGAACCGAGCTGCTGCTCGGCGATGTGGTAAATACCAACGCCTCCGATATCGCGCGCGGTTTGGCTCATCTTGGGATTAACGTTTATCATCATGAGGTTGTGGGCGACAACCCTGACCGCCTGCGGGAGTGCCTGAAAGATGCGTTTTCACGCAGCGATATTGTGCTGCTGACCGGCGGGCTGGGCCCCACCTATGACGACCTGACCAAAGAAACGGTAGCTGCGCATTTCGACCGCAAACTGGTGATGGATGAAACGAGTCTCAAGACCATTGAGAGCTTTTTTAACCGCATGAACCGCGAGATGACTGACAACAACCGCAAGCAAGCCATGATGCCCGAGGGCTGTATCATTCTGCAAAACCCCAATGGCACCGCGCCCGGCTGCATTATTGAGGGGGAGGACGGCAAGGTGGCGGTGATGATGCCCGGGCCGCCTCGCGAGATGCGCCCCATGTTTGACGGCCCGGTTACGGATTATTTTCAGCGCCGCTTCGGCGGAGACGGTGTGCTGGTGTCGCGCACCATCAACTTTTTCGGTGTGGGCGAGTCGGCGCTGGAGGCCAGACTCAAGGACATGCTGGTCAACGCGACGAACCCGACCATTGCGCCCTATGCTAAAACCGCCGAGTGCCAGCTGCGTGTGACGGCCAGAGCCGCCACCGAGGCAGAAGCCCGCAAGCTGATTGACCCGGTGGTGCAGGAGATTATGGCGGTTTATCCCAACGATATTTATGGATTTGATTATCACACCATTAACGAGGCTGTCGTCGATGTATTAGTCGCCAAAAAACTGGCCTTTGCCTGTGCGGAAAGCTGCACCGGCGGCTTGGTAGCACAGCGTATTGTGGATGTTCCGGGTGCTTCAGCTATGTTTTTGGGCGGCGTCGTGGCTTATTCCAACGCGCTAAAGCAGGCGGCGCTGGGGGTTGGTGAAAACACCCTGCGTGAACACGGTGCCGTTTCGCGCGAATGCGCGCTGGAAATGGCACGCGGCGTCAAAAAGTTAACTGGCGCCAATATTGCGGTTTCTACCACCGGCGTGGCGGGCCCTGCGGGCGGTACCGATCGGGCACCTGTGGGCCGTGTGTATGTGGCAGTCGTCAGTGACCGAGGGGAAGAGGTTCGTGAACTGAATCTGGCGCGTGGGCGGGCCGACGACCGTGAAAATATCCGCTATATGTCCTCGTCACATGCCTTTGATATGGCATTGCGTGCGGCTAAAGATCTTTAATCGACTCTATTATAGAAAAAGCGGGCATTTTCTCAGGGAGAATGTCCGTTTTTTGCAATAATTTGCCAAAATTTTGACACTCAGTAAATAATAACAGCGGCAAGGTGTCCGTGGCGCTCAAGCGAATTTCAACGTTTAGTCCCTTAACGGGCGACCACCCTTAGTTGGGCATATTTTATTGCCGCGTGCTTTTAGTTGGAAGTAAAATAAGGGAGGATATTATGAAAAAACAGATGGCATTTATCGTAGCGGTGCTGATGGTTTTAAGCTCTTGTGGCGGGCAACAGCCCGTGCCGTCACAGGCAGAGAGCCGCGTTGCCGATTCGTCCTCAGAACCGGCTTTTGACAGCCAGTTTACGCTGCTCGACTTCAACGGCGTTCAGCTGCGCTTTGTGAATCCGGACGAGGTTTATGATATCCTGGGTATAACGACCTTTGGCGAAGGCTATGCTGCCATCTACCAGCAGCCAATGCCCGACTCCTTCAACAAAATATACAGCCGTGATGAGGTGTTTTATAATATTTCCACCCAGCTCTTCACTGCTGATGGTACTTACCTGCGGACGGTGGATTCGCTTCGACATAATACCGGCAAAATTACCGAGCCGATTGTGTGCCTGACACCGCACACCGACACCATTACTTTTGAGGTGTGGCAAAAAAATGATGCAGGCAGCACTGAGGCGACCTGCTTCACACTGGCGTTAACCGAACAGGGGGTACAGGTGCTGGGCTATAACCCTAACAACGACCGCTATAGCCAAGCCACTTTTGTGGGACTATCAGCTGACGGTGAAACGCAACTGCAATACACCGATGATTATGATTATGAGCAGGATCGGTCTTTGATTCGTTTTCGGATGGCGTCTCGTGCGGGCGAGGTGGCTTCGCTGAGCATGCCGGATTTTGACGCCTCTTTTTCGAACGCGCTTTATAACACGGCACACGGCATTGATGCGGAGGATTGGATTAACGATCAACAGAACCCGCTTTATGTGCTGGATGTATCGTTAAATGCGCAGTCGAAAACGGCTGCACTGACTAACGGTAAAATTTTTTGCAAGTTGAATTTCGGAGAAAAGTCTTACAGCATTGAACGCGGCTACACAGAAGCCATGCTGGGCAAGCTGGTAGCAACGTCTCCAGATGGAACGCGCCAAATTTTTGCTGCCGACGAGCGCAACTATTTTGAATCAGAGAGCGGCTGCGATTATGTTGTAAAAGGGCCGGAGGGCATTCACTTTCTATTTTTGGGCTCTGAGATTGATGAGTTGTATTTTCTTGATAACAACCGTATTTTTGCAAACACCTTCGGTGCGCTGGCATTTTATGACGCCGCCTCCGGCGTGGAGCTGTCTGGAGGGCCGGCATTCGATTTCGGCACGCAGCAGAACCCTTATAATAAATCCACAAGTGGCATTGCGCGCATTGTAGTCGGTACGGCGGTGGATGAGGCCAACCATGTGCTGCTCATCGTACACCGGCCTTACACCTTCGGTTCGGGTGTGTTGTGGCAGGGAACTGCGCGCCAGACCGAAGCGCTGCCAGTGACACTGACGGTGCTTGACTGGGACGGTAAGCTGTTGAACGCGTACAATACTGGCATGACCATGCAGGCTTTTGCTAAATTTTCTATAAACATCCTTTCGGTTAAGCCAAACGGCGACGGTACGGCCGATTTGGTCTGGGGCGACAACAATCGTTTGAAAATTCGCTATATGGCCTGAGCGCTGGAAGGCCTGTTGAATGGCTTGGGCAGTATTGCATACAGGCTTTGAATAACCGCTTAGGCGGTGATTCTCTGATGACATTCGCAGCCTTCGCACTTCTAACTAAAGGAGTTGTACCATGAAATCGAGAAAAAGAACGGCATGCTTTTTGCTTGCTGCCGCTCTGTTGCTTTTCTGCTCTTGTAAATTTTCGGACACTGAGGTCGAAAAATCTAACGGCGAGAGCAGCGTATCGAGCGAAAGTGCCGGTGCGGCTGCGCAAAGGCTTTACTGTGGAGAGACCGAGCTGCGTTGGGAAGTGCCACAGAATGAATACCGCATTGTAGATGCTGTGGCGGGCGAAGGCGGCTACGCGGTTCTATATGTGGAGAAACGCCCTGAGGATAACGAGCCGAAGGAATACCGTCACGCGGTGATGGCGCAAATCTTTGATGTGAAGGGTAACCACGAGCGAACGGCCTACGCCGGAATTTGGGACAGTAAAGGCGACGAATTGTCACTCAAAGTGTTGCGCCTGGCGGACGGCAAGCTCTATTATGCATTGAGTGATGATTATCACTACAGTATGGAAGCGGCCACGGGTTACATAAACCAATGGCATTATGAAAAACTGCTGGATGATGATGGTGCAGTGCTGGCTTATTCCAGCGATTTTAGAGAAACACCCTACACGCTGGGGATGCGTTTTTGCCTGACCGATGCCCAAGGCAAAGCATCTGAAATTATGATTCCCGAATACGACTATAACTTGGGTATGGCGCTGGATTTTTTAATCAAACCGGAATATACCGACCGCGAAGGTATTACCTACGAGGCTGCCGTCACGCTGGACTCCGCTGCCAAAACAGCGGAGATAACCAATACCAAGCTGACCTATACGCTGGATTTTAACGATTTAAGCTACAGTTGCTCTCGCCAATATACCAAAGAAATGCTCGAAAGTGATTTGGCCAGCAGCCCGGATGGTACCCGCAAGTTGTGGCTGGCCGATATTGGCGGGGAGGGGGATGGTCTGTGGGGAGATGTTGTGGTCATCCAACAGGACGGAAGCGTCACTTATCTTTGCTATTCTGATCCGCCCATTAACGCCGATTTTTTTAATAATGATACCGTTTTGCTCAACTATTCGGAAGCGTTGCGAGTGTACGATTTAAAAAAGACGCCGCCGACTGTCAGTTCCTTAATAGATCTTGGCAGTGTAACCGAAATTGATGGTGGCACACACACTGAGCGAATAGCCGTAGGAATGGCTATCGACCGCAAAAACCGGATGCTCTTGGTTGCCACGCGTGATTACACAGAGGACTGGGAGAGTTTTTCGCCGGTGACGCTGACGATTTTTAACGATGCGCTAAAGCAGGTTGCCACACTGAAAACCGACTTTCTGATCATGCCCTACCGAAACAACTGGATTATGCCGTGTGATATCGCACTAAACGGCGATGGAACGGCTGATCTGTCGTGGTATCGGATGAAGGGAACGCCAATGCGGGTGCGCTATATCAATTGACAACGTAGCGTTTTGTCAAACTAGATTGACCACGCGGAATTGGCTTCCACAAGGCAGGCCGTTT
>DATMYZ010000028.1:0-7076 GCA_035560675.1 Clostridia bacterium | reverse complement strand
CTCAGGGCCAAAGTTTCCAAGAAAGACGACCAGCGCGTTGCAACAGGCCTTTTTTACTTCACTCACGGCCTCAAGCATATCGTTTTCGTTTTCTACGGTAATTTTCGCTTCATAAATATCAAGCTTTTTCTGGCCGCACTGCGCAACGATAGCTGCGCGGCGCATGACGGAGAGCTGTATCGGAAAGCAGTCGCGAGAAACTGCGATGATACCCATCTTAACTTCAGGAATATTTGTTATCATGATAAAAGCCTCCTTATTGTATTAGGGCTTGTTTGTAAATTGAAAATCCTACAAAATGCTCGTTGCAAAAGTGTTGAAAAAAACTTACAGCAGTAATAGATGATGTTTTTGATTGTACAAACAGCCCCCCTAGCACTCATCCGCGAGATCAATGTTCTTTCCTGTTAGCCCGACCCATGCGCCTGCTTTTGCTTCGTCCGTTTCTGCGTGGGCAAGCAGCCATTTGTTACAGGCACTAAGCATTTTGTCTTCCTGTGTGACCGGCGTGATATCCGGCTTTGTGGTATTGGTTCCTTTAGGCAGAATAACAAGGACACGAAAGCCCTTTTCGCGATCAACTTGGCACGGCGCATAATGTAGTGTCGTGGCAAACAGCTCTACCAATACGCCTGCGGGTGCGCGGAAGGCTTTCACGCTGGATGTGTCAAGTTGACCTTTTCTTATTTCTTCTTCTTTTGCCAAAAGCAAGATAAACGCCTCTGTGCCAAGGAGTATTTCGCTGCTGCGGTGATATTCCAAGCAATTAAGTTTTGTGTTGTGCCCATTACACCAGCCAAACTGTACCGGTAACCCGCCGTATATGGTTTTTTCAAGGGATAAAGCGGCGGGAATAGTCTGGATAGCTGCCTCCTCCGGCATATAATCGCATCCTTCAGGAATCGGAGTCTCGGATTCCAGCGCCGAAAGGAGGTCCTGCACAGGATAGCCTTCGAGGATTTTTCCATATGTTGCAAACTCCGCATCAGTGATCTGATAGATTTTCATAGAAAATACCCCCCGTATACATTGTCAAGCGGTTTTTTATTAAGGAGAAACTCGTTCTACAAACACGATCCTGCTCAAAAGCCGCTTATCCCCCTTAGAGAGCGGCCTACTTACTGCACATCAATTTCTGAATCGGAATCATAATTGATGGATTCTGGTGCAGGGGATAGCTCGGCGGTTTTCAATGCTTTTTGATAGGCCATCAAAGCAAACGCACAAAAACCTATCGCAACGGACGCTAGAACAAGGCAAATCAACCAGATACCTAATATCGGAATGGGGCTGCTGCCATTCAGCATCCCTGAAAATATTTTCCATGCCAAAAATACGAGATATACTGCCATAGCACCGCGCAGCGCCAATTTTTTTAATGCCTTGCTTACCATTTCAAGATCGTGTTCTTTTTTCTGCATGGCTATTACCTCAATCTTGTTATTTCTTCAGTATCTGGAATAATGGCTTCATCGTGGGATAGATTTGACGGAAAACCTGATAGCGCGCTTCATAGCGGGCGGCAATCTCACAATCCGGCTTTATGACGGATGTTACGCGGATAAGTTCCTCAGATGCAGCCCGAACGGAATCATACGCACCACAGGCAACCCCCGCCAGTATTGCGCCGCCATATCCCGGCCCTTCTTCACACTCGACACAATCCAGCTCAAGATTCAGCACATTTGCTATAATCTCTTTCCACAGCTGGCTCTTTGCCCCACCGCCGCAGATCTTACTGCGCCGTATATTTAGCCCCAGTGCGCGTGCGACCTCCAGTGAATCTCGGATGCCGAACGCAACCCCTTCCAGAATGGCCTGAGTCATATCTGCGCGCGAGGTATCCATTGATAAACCTATAAAGGCCCCGCGTGCTGCGGGATCATTGTGTGGGGAACGCTCGCCCATCAGATAGGGCAGAAAATAGACGTGGTTGCATCCCAGTTTATCTCGTGAAATTTGTATTTGCTCTGTGGTATACTGCGAGGTCAGCAAAATGTCCTCCATCCACCACTTATTGCAGGATGCGGCGGACAGCATACAGCCCATCAGGTGATAGTGACCATCTGCATGCGCGAAAGAGTGCAGTGCATTGTTTTTATCGACGCCAAACCGATCGCTTGCAATAAAGATCGTGCCAGATGTGCCAAGAGAAATATTACACCGGCCATCGCCTACTGTCGCAGTCCCCACGGCAGCAGCTGCATTATCACCGGCACCTGCCGCAATTTTCACATGCAGCGGCAAACCCAGTACTTCCGCCATAGCCGGTGTCAGCGTGCCTACGGCCATATAGCTTTCGAACAGACGCGGCATCCATGCTTCTTTTACTAAGCAAATATTCAGCATTTCTTTGCTCCAACATTTGTGTTGGACATCGAGCAGCAGCATGCCCGAAGCGTCTGAATAATCGGTACAGTGGACACCGGAAAGCTTATAATTAATATAATCTTTAGGCAGCATAATTTTATCGATTCGGTTAAACAGTTCAGGCTCGTTCTTTTTCATCCATAAAAGCTTCGGCGCGGTAAAGCCGGCAAATGCAATATTGGCTGTGTAATGTGAAAGCGTCTTCTTGCCAACTACTGAATTTAAGTAATCTGTTTCCTCCGCTGTGCGTCCGTCGTTCCAAAGAATTGCGGGGCGCAGCACCAGGTCGTCCTTATCGAGTGCCACAAGACCGTGCATCTGACCGCCAACACCGATACCTGCGACCTGTGTTTTATCACAGCCTTCGATCAGCGTGCGAATGCCCGCAATCGTCTCACGCAGCCAGTCCTCTGGATTTTGTTCTGACCAGCCCGGGTGCGGAAACGAGATGGGATACGTGCGCGAAACAATTTTTTCAATTTTACCTGTACTGTTCAATAGTAAGAGTTTGACCGCAGACGTTCCCAAATCAATGCCAATATACAACAAATTAATTCCCCCTAAGCTTTTGGAATGGTTGCTTAGAATGACAGAGCAAACCAACACCCTTACAGGCCCTGTGTAGAACCGAGCGATATCCGCGTATCAGGATTTGCCGGTTTTATGATTGGAAACGACGTCAAAGACAACGGCAATCATCAAAACTGCACCTTTCACAACGTATTGCCAGTTGTTATCCAGACCATAAATGGACATTCCCTGATTGATAACGCCAAGCAGAATAGCGCCGATGATCACGCCAGGGACGGTACCCGATCCGCCGTAAGCGGACGCACCGCCGATAAAGCAGGCGCCGATAGCATCCATCTCATAGGTGTTGCCGGTATCACCGCTGACGGAGCCAATGCGGGCAGCGACCAGTAAGCCCGAAAAACCGGCTAGGATGCTCATGGAACAATAAGCTGCGAAATAGACTTTCTTTGTATCTATGCCAGAGAGTTTCGTCGCTTTTTCGTTGCCGCCCACGGCATAGAAATGGCGTCCGAAAGCAGTTTTAGATGTGATGAAAGCATACAGCAAAACGACGAGCAAAATCCAAAGCAGCATGACAGGGATGCCCTTGTAATGTGCCAGTTTCCAGCAATAAGCAATAATCAGCACATCGATGACGATGATCTGGCCGAATTCTGCATAGGCCGAATTTACTTCATAACCCTTTTTAGCTTTTTGTTCGCGGTTGTACGATGTGTACATAATTAGCGCCACAGCTACAATAATTCCCACGATCAGTGTAGACCAGTTAACATCTCCGTCAATGCCTGGTATCGTTATGTAAGAAGTAAAGATGCCAAGGAAGGTTTTGTCGGCTATGTTAACTGTCTTTGAGCCCAGCAACACACGGCCCAGTCCGCGAAACAGGAACATGCCTGCTAATGTGCTGATAAAAGGTGGAATATGCATATTGCCGACCCAGAAGCCCTGCCATATACCAATCAGTACGGATACAGCCATACATAAAATAATGGTCAGAATCGGGTTCATATGCATTTTGTCCATCAGTTGCGCTGCGATAGCAGCCACCAGGCAGACAATGGAGCCGATAGAAAGATCCACGTTGCCCCCGGTCAGAATACATAGGAGCATGCCACAAGCCATAACAAGCACATAAGCGTTTTGCAGGAGTAAGTTCGATATGTTCTGCGGGTACAGCAGTCTGCCATTGGTTAGAAACGTGAATAGGATGAAAACCACCACAAGGGCGATTGTCATGGTGTGCTTTTTTAAAAAGGAAGATACTTTCAATCTTTACGCCCCCTTGCTAACTTCTTTAGAATCCTTTTTACCAGACCTGAGAATTGCGCCCATAATCTTTTCTTGCGTTGCTTCGGTGCCACTCATCTCAGCAACCATCTCGCCCTCGTTCATCACATAGATGCGGTCGCACATACCTAAAAGCTCAGGCAGCTCGGAAGAGATCATAACGACAGATTTTCCTTGCGCGACCAGGTCGTTCATAATGCAGTAAATTTCATACTTCGCGCCGACATCAATACCGCGGGTTGGCTCATCCATAAGCATGACATCCGCATCGGCAAACATCCACTTTGTTAATAAGACCTTTTGCTGATTGCCGCCGGAAAGATTGCCTACATGCTGCTGAATGGTCGGTGTTTTGACCCGTAGCCTCTCTTTGTATTCTTCAGCCACCCGATGTTCCTTATTGACATCTATGACACCACGGCGGCAAACCTTTTCTAACCGAGCCAGCGTATTGTTTCGTGCAACGGTATCAATGAGCACCAGACCATTGCCTTTTCGATCTTCGGTCAAATAGGCGATACCGGCTTCGATAGCCTCGCGCTCATTTTTTAGTTTAACCTCACGCCCGTTAATTTTCAGCGAGCCAGTAATAGCGGAACCGTAACTCCTGCCAAAGATAGACATGGCCAGTTCCGTGCGGCCCGCGCCCTGCAAGCCGGAAAAACCTATAATTTCGCCTTTGTGGACACTGAAAGATACATGATTTACAACACGTTTTTCGGTATATACTGGATGGTAAACGCACCAATCCTCAACCTCCAAACCGATCTCCGGACTGATATTGTGTTGGCGTTTCGGATAACGATCCGTTAGTTCACGGCCGACCATTCCACGGATAATACGGTCCTCGTCGATATTATGATCCCGATTATCAATGGTCTCAATGGTTGAGCCGTCCCGCATGATAGTGATTTTGTCCGCCACATAGGCCACCTCAGAAAGCTTGTGTGAACTGATAATGGATGTCATTCCCTGACGTTTGAAATCGATTACCATATCCAGCAGCATCTTGGCTTCCTCCTCGTTGAGAGAGGAGGTCGGTTCATCGAGGATAAGCAGCTTAACGTTTTTAGAAAGCGCTTTTGCAATTTCTACTAGCTGCTGTTTTCCGGTACCGATGTCCTTTATCAGTGTGGCAGGGGAATCCTTCAATCCAACCTGCTTCATATGCGTTGCTGCCTGGCTAAAAGTTTCATCCCAGTCGATACCAAATTTGCCTTTGCGTTCATTGCCCAGAAACATATTTTCGCCAATGGAAAGCTCAGGAATGAGCGCAAGCTCCTGGTGAATAATGACGATTCCAAGTTTTTCACTGTCGCGCACCGTTTTAAAGTGGCTCTCAACACCTTCATAAATAGTGCTGCCTTCATAATCCCCATGGGCTATTGTGCCGCTGAGCACATTCATAAGCGTCGATTTTCCAGCGCCGTTTTCGCCCACCAGCGCGTGGATTTCACCGCGCTCGACATTCAGATTGACGTTGTCAAGCGCCCTGACGCCGGGATAATGCTTTGTGATATTATTCATCATCAGAATATTGTCTGCCAAATATATGCCCTCCTATTTTGCTGTCTAGGGCGTACAACGCCATGTATCGTGCAAATAACATCTTGCAATTAGAAAATGGGCGGGGCTTTTAGCCCCGCCCATAAAGTGCTTACGCTGCTTTTGTTTGGGCTATTTCGCCAATAATCTGCTCAACCGGCTGCCTTTGGATAACCATCAGCACCCATTGTGTAGTAACCAGTGTCGACCAATTCTTTCTTAAGGTTGTCTTTGGTCACAACGGTCGGAACCAACAGATAGGATGGCACGATTCCGTTGTTGTTATCGTAAGTCTTTGTATCGTATTTACAATCAAATTTCCAGCCGGCAGATTTGCCCAGAGCATCATTGGGCTTTTCGCCCTTGAGCATCGCCAAAGCGAGATCTACCGTTACGACGGCCTCATTCGCAACCGCCTTATAAACGGTCATGGACTGCTTGCCGTCAACGATATTGGCAAGGTTGGCTTCGTCTCCATCCTGACCGGTGATGATAACCTTATTCTTGCCGGCATAGTCCGAACCGATTGCCTGCGTTACGCCCAGAGCGGTTGAGTCGTTGGAGCACAGCGCGATATCAAGCTGTGTGCCGCCAGAATAGAAAGAAGCCAGAATGTTCTGCATGCGGTTCATAGCTGTTGCAGTTGTCCATTTTGGAGTGGCAACTTCTTCAAACTTTAACTGGCCGGAGGGAACTTTAAGGATGCCGGCATCTATATAGGGCTTTAATACATCAAAAGCGCCGTTGAAGAAGAAACCAGCGTTGTTGTCGGCGGGGTCACCAGCGGTGAACTCAATGTTGTAGCTTTTTGATTTGTCATCCAGCTTCAGGCCCAAGGTATCAACAACATACTGACCCTGTAGCGTGCCGACAGTGTAGTTATCGAAAGATACGTAGTAGGCAACTGCGTCGGTGTTCATGATCAAACGGTCATACGCGATGACGGGAATTTTAGAGTCAACAGCCGATTGCAGCACCGTGGACATTGCTTCGCCGTCAATCGCGACAATAACCAGAAGATCAACTTTGTCAGCGATCATATTTTCAATGTCGTTGACCTGCTGGCTAGCATTGTTGTCAGAGTAAACCAGTTCAACCTCGTAACCTTGGCCTTTAAACTGCTTTTCAAGGAAGGCGCCGTCGCGATTCCAACGCTCAAGTGACTTCGTAGGCATTGCAATGCCTATTTTTCCTCCTGACGCTGCTGGGGCTGACGCTGATGACGTGGGTGCCGAGGATGCGGGTGCGGGCGTGGGCGCGGGTGCCGAAGAGGCGCCACATGCGGTTAAAGAAATTCCAAGTGCAACTGCCAGAACCAATGCAAGAGCTTTTTTCATATT
>DATMYZ010000027.1:0-3418 GCA_035560675.1 Clostridia bacterium | reverse complement strand
CATCAGAAGGCGTACCCGAAAAACCCCGTTTTCAACTCTATACAGCAGCTCGCTGTCATACTTTTTTGCAAACGCAATGACGCTTCTGCTGCCTGTTCCATGCCCTTCTTCGCTGGCGACAGGATAGCCTCTTTCATCAAGGGCAGTATCCTCCGCACATGGGTTTTCCATCTCCAGCAAGAGCCGTCCCACGCTTCGACAGGTGAAACGGAGATATGGAAATCGATTTTGCGGCAGCTTTCCGCAGGCACGGATTGAATTTTCCATAAGGTTTAAAACCACCATGGAAAGCTCTAAGGAGTCCACGGTCAGCTCTTTTGGAATATCCAGTTCGATCTCTGTTGGTATACTCACCTGCTCCGCAAGACCTGCATAGTGACAGACAGCGGCGTTTACAGCGGGGTTTTCACAGTAAACCTTGCCAACCTTGTGTGCCATTTGATTTTGGTTTTGCAGCAATGAGGCAGCTTCGCCGCTTTTTCCCTGCTCCAAAAGCTCCAGAAGCACATTGTTGAAGTGGCGGCGATCATGTGCAGCGCGGCTGTTCTGCGCCGATACCTCCTCCATAAGCTCCAGCCGCTGAGACATATTGCCTGCGGCCAGCTGCAGGTATTCACGCTCTGTCTGCATTTTTTGGTTTTCCTCACGCATAGCATATTGCTCTGTTATAGTTTTGAGCGAATGGATAATGGAAATATATACCGACAAGCCTAAAAGCATGACAAACAAAAGAGGTACATAGTTGCTGTTCAGCGTTTCCTCAATGTTACCGCCGAAAAAATAGCTCAAAAGACACGCAAGCAAAGAGATAACAGGCAAGATGTAGATGTGCCAATAGTCCAACACCTTGCGATAAAGCTTTGATACCCACTTGTGAAATACAAAAATAATCACCGCAAACAAAATAAGGCGTAAATAAGCATTGCCATAAATCGGTCTTGGAAACATATCGCAGAACATATAGCTTAAAAACACCACCACGGCATAGATATTCACCATTGTGATGTAGCTGAAGCACCACTGCATGATTTTATCAGCAAAAAGGGGCTTTAAAGCAATGCCGATTACCATCAGCATCGCAAGATCCACATAAAACACAGCAGTGTAGTTTTCCGCCAGATAAAAGTAACAGTTGGCGCTGACATTTGCCACCAATATAATGGTGGTTGCAATAATATATATAGCTTTGCTTTTGTATTTCGGCGTTGCCATGGTCGAAAGCAAAAGCACCAGCATGACATCGGTGATGACCGCACGCAAAAGATCGGGGAAGAGTGATTCCATCATCGGTCCCCCTTTGCCATCAGGTAGTCCATGTAAGCATCGCGTACCACAGAATATTGCTTTGCTGCAATGGGAACGGTTTTACCGCCGTAAAGCATGAAGCTGTCCTTGGCAAAGTGCTCCACCCGGCGCATATTAATCACAAAAGAGGTGTGGCATTGCAGAAAGTGCCTGTCTTTCAAAATAGATGCACAATATTCTGAAAAATTCTCACGAAAGGTGCGGCTGGATACTTCTTCGCCGTTTGTCAAGCTGAAGATGACAGCGTGGCTGTGGTATTCACAGCAGATGATATCCGACAGCTTCATTACCCGCAAGCTTTCTGCGGTTTTTACAGCAAATGTCTGATCTTCGACAAGGTCTGCTTTTGAAATGGCGAGGGTCAATGTATCAAATAGCTGCTGCTTTTCAATAGGTTTAACGAGATAATTGATAGGGCTTGCCGCGTATGCTTGCAAAGCAAACTGCGGCTCGGTGGTAGCATAGATAATTTGCGCCTCACGGTCAAGGCGGCGTATTTCTTTGCCTAATTCCAAGCCGCTCACCATGGGCATGACAATGTCCAGTATGTAAAGGTGAAATCTCTCTGATTCAGTAGCGGTCAGCAATTTATCCGGGTGAGGAAATTCCTTAATCTCCGCTTCCCATGGGTGGGTGTTGAGGTATTCTTTTATGTATTCGTTGATGATGCCCAGCTCTCTCGGCTGGTCGTCACAAATAGCAATACGCAGCATAGCGGTCACTTCCTTATGGTATGTTCTTTTCGTGAATCAGAAGGCTTTTCGGCATCGGACTACACCTGATTATTTTCAAGATAAAAACCCTTACGATTTCTCTTTGCCTCATACAACGCTTCATCCGCAAAATGAAGCAGTTCGTCATAGATAAAAGCTTCTCCCTCAATCCACATTACACCTGCTGATATCATGACAGGTATGAATTTTCCGTCAGGAAACAGTATCTGTTCCGCTTGCAGCTTTTTATAGAAGTTATCCAAGCAATTTCTGATATCATCCTTAGATTCAAATCCATGAAGCAATACCACAAACTCATCTCCGGATCTTCGGCCCAATAGAACGTTAGGTGCAGGCGCAATATGATTTAAGCGTTCTACGGCCGTTATGATATATTGATCTCCCCATTTGTGACCATAGGTATCATTGATAGATTTCAGGTTATCCAAATCAAACATGATTAGGGCTGCCTTCTTCTCATATGGCCTGTTTTTTGTCCAAGCTTCATAGGACCGCTGAAAACCCTTTCGATTGAGCAGCATGGTCAATGGGTCGTGATCTCTTTCCCTCATAATTTGTCTTTTCTCCAGGATTTCATCCGTTACATCCAGTACGACCCCGATAGTAGTGTTTTCTTGTTCTGTCTTCTTGAACCGAATCCATCGGCTGACTTCGCTTCCGATTTCGTAAACATCTGTTTCGTCTGCTGCCGGAGACAACAAGGAATCCTTCAGCCTCTCTTCAAATGCTTTGGCATCCGGCGCTGTCTGTATGCCCTCCATGTTCCAGCCGATGATATCATAAAAATTATGGGTCACAAAAACCGTGTTTGTATCATTGCTGATTTCGTATGCACCAATGGGCAGTCCAAACAGCTCTACGATTTTTGCCAGCCTTGAAGCAGATTCCAACGTGCGCTTGTTTGCAAACTCAATCGCCAGACAAAGTTCATCCAGTTCAAAAAGTCCTGTGGGGTTCAATTTGAAGGTTTTCAATTGATTGCTGTCGTTGACCTGATGGGCAAGCTTTACAATAGGCTTACTCATCTGTATACTGATGAAGCTTGCACTTACCGCTCCAAACAGCAACGCTATACATAATGACATCCAAAGTATCTGTTTGATATGGGCAGCATAACTCAACAAGTAGTCTTCACGCATGATGCCGACCAAATACCATTGCTCCTTTTCAAAGGGTGTATTGTACTGATACAGTCCAACCTTCTCAACCGATGCAAACAGCCTTTCTTTGCCTTTGTGGTTGTTAATCAAATAGATGTTTTTATCCGCATCAACAGCTTTAAGATTTAAAGGCTGTGTCTCATCGATCATGCGCTTTTGAAGCGCACCTCCCATGATGATGGGGGACAGTTGCTTCTCGCCATCCTCGCTGTATGCAAT
>DATMYZ010000026.1:0-2536 GCA_035560675.1 Clostridia bacterium | reverse complement strand
GACAGTGTCAATACTTGAGAAAATTTTTTTGGCCTTTCAAATAGTAAACAACAATATTGACACATAGCACCACACAAGATATCATTATGAGCATATTTAGGGCGCATTATGATGGCGCTTAAGCCCTATGGTGGGCTAGCTCCGCCTACTTTCAAATTTGGAGGCAACAAATGACGCTGCAACAATTAAAGTATATGATCGAAATTGTCAACTGTGGCTCCATCAATGAAGCCGCCAAAAAGCTTTATATCACCCAGCCTAGCTTGTCTAACGCCATCAAAGAGCTGGAGGTCGAAATTGGAGCAGAGCTTTTTATCCGCTCTGCCAGAGGCATCAGTCTTTCGGTGGACGGCGCCGAATTTCTCGGCTATGCCCGGCAGGTCACGGAACAGGTGGATTTGCTGGAGCAGCGTTATCTCAATAAGGGGCCGTCCCGTCAGCTTTGTTCCATCTCTACCCAGCATTATGCTTTTGCAGTCAACGCCTTTGTGAATTTGATTAAGCGGGTGGATTCGGCGGAATACGAATTTACGCTGCGAGAAACGCGAACCTATGAGATTATTTCGGATGTTAAAAATTCTCGCAGCGAAATAGGCATTCTATACAAGAATCCGTTTAATGAGAAGGTTATAGATCGGCTACTGCGTGAAAGCCGTCTGGATTTTCACCCACTTTTCTCTGCGGAGCCTCACATTTTTATCAGCAAACAAAATCCGCTGGCGGTGCGGCCTTCAGTGACAATGGCGGAGTTAGAGGACTATCCGTATCTTTCGTATGAGCAGGGGGATTATAACTCCTTTTATTTTTCGGAGGAGATTATGAGCACGACCTTCCACAAAAAGAGCATTCACGTCAGTGACCGCGCCACACTTTTCAACCTGCTTATTGGGCTGAACGGCTATACGATTTGTACCGGCGTTTTAAACGCCGATCTCAATGGCGACGATATTATTGCGGTGCCGCTACAGGTGGAGGATCGCATACAGGTGGGCTGGATCACCAGCCACAAGGCGCGGCTAAGCCTGCAGGCAGCGGCTTATATCGAAGAATTAAAGGCAGTCATACAATCCTATGGGCTTGTGCTGCATGAATAGGTTAATTGGTTATAGTTTTTGGCTATAGAACATTATAAATTTTTAGACTTACCCATAATCCGCGGTCTGTGTTATCCTATCGTTACAATATGAATTGTAACTGAGGAGGATATTTATGAGCTTCATTATTGAAAATACGATCAAAAGAAACACGCCGCCTTTCCGCTTTGATATTGTTGGCAGCTTTTTGCGCACACAGGCTATTAAGGACGCACGCGGGCAGTTTGCCGCCGGGAAAATCTCGCAGGCCGAGCTGACACAGGTGGAAGACCAGGAGATCGTCAAGCTGGTGGAAAAGCAAAAACAGATCGGATTAAAGGCTGTCACCGACGGCGAATTCCGCCGCAGCTACTGGCATCTGGATTTTTTCTGGGGTTTTGAGGGCGTGTCTCACGTTGTGATGGAACACGGCTATTTTTTCCACGGTGAAGAGACCCGGGCAGATTCGGCGCGGCTTACTGGCAAGATTAGATTTAACGGTCATCCGTTTTTAGCACACTATCGCTTTTTGAAAGAAGTTGCGGGCGACGATGTGCTTGCCAGGCAGACCATTCCGGCACCGGCCCAGTTCTTTGCGGAGCTGGTGCGCGACGTCAATGAGCAGGCGGTGAATGAAATTTATCCCGAGCGTGAAGTGCTCTACCGTGATATTGCCGATGCTTACCAACAGGCTATACTGGCGTTTTATGCGCTTGGCTGCCGGAATATTCAGCTTGATGACTGCACATGGGGCATGCTCTGCGACAAAGGCTTCTGGGAGAAGATGGCTGGAGCGGGCTATGATGTCGAAGCACTTCAGGCGCTGTACCTCCGCCTGAATAACGATGCCATTGCTAATCTCCCCGACGATTTGGCGGTGACCACCCACGTTTGCCGTGGAAACTATCACTCTACCTGGGCGACCTCGGGCGGGTATGATCCCGTTGCCAAAACCCTTTTTGGCGGCGAAACGGTTTCGGCCTATTATCTGGAGTATGACACCGACCGCGCCGGCGATTTCGCACCCTTAAAAGAAGTTTCAGATGACAAGCTGGTGGTCTTGGGGCTGGTTTCTTCCAAGACGGGTGAGCTTGAAGAAAAATCTAGAATTATTGCCCGCATTAAAGAAGCGGCACAGTATATTCCGGCGGATCGTCTTTGCTTGAGTCCGCAGTGCGGCTTTGCTTCCACTGAAGAGGGCAATATTCTTAGCGAAGAGCAGCAGTGGCAAAAGCTTGTCTTTATAAGAGATGTGGCCGCAGAGGTATGGGGGGAATAAGTTCAATAAGCATCTCGGACAATCCATTCGGTCGATATCGTACTAGACATGGCCGCAGCTACGGTTTAAATGCCGGGGCTGCGGCCTTTTGTGGCGTTTAAGGCTATAATGCAGCGCTAAAATACACGATAAAGTGCTGACTGTAATAAAATGAGGTCAGCGCTTAAATAATATTGACAAAACG
>DATMYZ010000025.1:0-8566 GCA_035560675.1 Clostridia bacterium | reverse complement strand
GTGTATAATGAGCCCATAGTAGAAAAAATGATAAAGGTGCTGATAGGCGTGTCAACAAAGTTTAATATTGCGCTCTCCAAGCTGATTGATGAATTTAAGCTGGAGACGATTAATCTGCCCATCCCTGCTGACCAGATTAATATTTCTAGTTCTGAGGTCAACCGCCCCGGCCTTCAAATGGCAGGCTATTTTGAGGTGTTTGACAGCCACAGGGTTCAGATTCTGGGCAAAACCGAGATGAGCTATCTGCACACCCTTGAAAAAGCGGTGGCAGCAGAACGTCTTGAGCGTCTGTTTTCGCTTAAACCGCCTGTGGTTATTATTACTCGCAGTCTCGAAGCATGCCAGCCGCTGATTGATGCGGCCAAGCACGCGCAGATTCCGCTGCTGCGCACCGACGAGAACACGTGTTCGTTTATGTCCTCGCTAATCTCACAGCTGAATATCGACCTTGCTCCGCGCATCACCCGTCACGGCGTGCTGATGGAGCTGTTTGGTGACGGCGTGCTGATTTTGGGCGAAAGTGGCGTCGGCAAAAGCGAGGTGGCGGTTGAGCTGATCGTGCGCGGGCATCGCCTGGTGGCAGACGACGCTGTCGAAATCCGCAAGGTGTCCAGCAAGGTGCTGGTGGGTACCTCTCCGGATAATATCCGGCATTTTATGGAGCTACGCGGCATAGGTGTTATTAACGCACAGCGCATGTTCGGCATGCGCGCCGTGAAAATTGCCGAAAAAATTCTGCTCATCGTGCAGCTCGAACCCTGGAATGAAGAAACACCCTATGACCGTCTGGGTTTTGAAAATCAGGTCATGGATATTTTAGGCATAAAAATTCCCTGTGTGACCATTCCGGTCAAGCCGGGCCGGAATCTGGCAGTCATCATCGAGGCGGCCACCATGAACCTGCGGCTTAAAAAGCTGGGCTACAGCGCGCCGCACGACCTGATGCGCAGCCTTGGCATGCCGGAGGATGAGCTGCCTCCGGTCGAGAAGATTGCGGTTAACAGTTATTGGCAATAACGCTGCTTAGGAGGAAACTGATGTCGCAGACAGACAGCCTGAAAGTAAAGCTTCAGGAAGCGGGATGCTTGTTTTTGTGTGAAGAGCCCATGAGTCGGCATACGACTTTCCATATCGGGGGGCCTGCCGAGGTCTTTATCATGCCCGCAAACGAGGCGCAGGCGGCGTGGGCGCTTGCCACATGCAGGGCACTATCGATTCCGGTTTATGTGGTGGGCAACGGTTCTAACCTGCTGGTGGCCGATGAGGGCCTTCGCGGGGCAGTTATAGCCTTTTCGCAGCCGATGAGCAACATAGCCCGTGAGGGTAATACGCTTTCGGCTCAGGCGGGCACCACACTGGCGCAGCTTTGCCGCTTCGCACAGCAACAGGGACTTAGCGGTCTGGAATTTGCGTGGGGAATACCCGGCAGTGTGGGCGGTGCAGTGTATATGAATGCAGGTGCCTACGGCGGAGAAATAAAGGATGTAGCGTCGTCTGTCCGAACGCTAAATGATCATGGCGATTTTTGCACCATACCAGCTGGGCAGGCGGGGTTTGTTTATCGCGGCAGCCGTTTTCAGGTGGAGGGGCAGATAATCTGTGCAGCCGATTTTGCGCTGACCCCCAACACACCTGAAACGATTGACGAGCGCATGAAGGACATTCTCGGCAGGCGGGTTGCCAAGCAGCCGCTGGAGTTTCCAAGCGCAGGCAGCGCCTTTAAACGCCCCCAAAGCGGCTATGCCGCCGCCCTGATAGAAGGATGCGGGTTAAAGGGCTTTTCGGTGGGCGATGCACAGGTCAGCACCAAGCACGCAGGGTTTGTAATCAACACCGGCGGCGCAATCTGCCGCGATGTGCTGGCGCTGCTGGAGACCGTCAAAAATGAAGTCTTCCGTCACACTGGCGTTATGCTTGAACCCGAGATCAAATACCTTAGCTAAAAAAGAGGATACTAAAATGGATTTTCTGATTATCACCGGCCTTTCTGGCGCTGGCAAATCGCAGGCTGTACATGCTCTTGAAGATATCGGTTATTTTTGCATCGACAATATCCCAGCCGAGCTTTTAGAGCAGTTTATAGCGCTGTGCCAAACGTCGGCCCGACACGACAAGTATGCCGTTGTTGTGGATATTCGTAGCTGCTACTATTTTGACGATTTTAGCGAGACAAAGAAAAAATTTACTGACAGGGGCTACAAGGTGCGCACCCTTTATCTGGATGCCGCGGACGAGGTGCTGATCAGGCGCTATAAAGAAACGCGCCGAAAACATCCGTTGATGGATGATTCGGTCAAGGTTCTACAGCAGGCCATTATGCTTGAACGCAAGGCTTTAAGCCCAATGCGTGAATGTGCTGATTATCTGGTCGATACCTCAACACTTTCTACCTCACAGCTTAAAGAGCGCATTGTGTCGCTATTCTTTTCTAAAAGCAACAATGTCATGGCCATTACCATCATGTCATTTGGCTTTAAATATGGCATTCCGGCCGATGCCGACATTGTGTTGGATGTTCGATGCCTGCCAAACCCGCACTACATACAGGAGCTACGACCTCTCACCGGCTGCGACGAGCGGGTCAGCGGCTATGTTTTCAGCTTTGAAGAATCCAAAGAGCTACTGGTCCGTTATAACGACATGATTGATTATTCGCTGCCGCTTTATGTGCGAGAGGGAAAAAGCAGTCTGGTAATCGCGTTTGGCTGCACCGGCGGTAAGCATCGTTCGGTTTCGTTTGCCGAGCGGATCGGCCAAAGGCTTAAAGGGAATAACGAGTCAATTTGTATTCTGCACCGCGATTACCAACGTTGACGAGGTGACACAACTTGTCTTATGCTGCGCGTGTAAAAGAGGAAATATTTCTTTCAAGGCCGTCAAAAAGTCCGCACTACCGGGCGTTTTGTTACGGCCTGCTTTTGATGGGCAAACGATTTGACAACCGGAATATATCCATTGCAACCGAGCATCTGACTGTCTCAAAGCTTTATGGCTTTGCCGTCAAAGACGCCATCGGCGTGCGCGCTGCTTTTTCAGAGCAGAAGGCACCGCGCGGCGCGCTGCTTTATACCGTGGAATTAAACCGGCAGGAGGAGGCCGACCGGCTGTTGCGCAGCTTTGAGCACACTGAGGAGCGTTTTAACCGCACACTGATGTCGGAAGAGAATTTTCCAATGTTTTTCAGCGGTGCGTTCATGGCCTGTGGCACAGTTAGCGAGCCGGTCAAAAGCTACCACTTAGAGCTGTTGCCACCCGATGACGCGCTGGCTGACATGCTGTTTGAGCAGCTGTCAACCGTCGGTTATCCGCCAAAATCTACCGTGCGCCGTGGACAAACGGTACTGTATTTCAAAGAAAGTGAACAGATCGAAGATCTGCTCACCTTGATCGGCGCGACCCGCTGCTCACTGGAGCTAATGGAGACTAAAATATATAAAGATCTGCGCAACCGCGCAAACCGGGCGGCCAACTGTGATGCGGCCAACGCCGGAAAGCTCTTCAAAGCGGCGGCACAGCAACTTTCTGACATAGAACTTTTGCGCGCGCATAACCTGTTGGAGACACTACCACCACAGACGGTGGCTGTGGCTCGCCTGCGCGAAGAAAATAATGAAGCATCGCTCTCCGAGCTCTCGAAGCTTTCGGGGTTATCCCGCTCTGGGATCAACCACCGCTTTAACCAGCTTGCGCAGGCTGCCCAGCAACTGCGCGACAAAGGGGAGGCGGTTTGATGGATGACTTTGTTCACCTGCATTTGCACACCGAATACAGCCTACTCGACGGTGCTTGTCGTATAGACAGGGTGCTTGAGTTCGCAAAAAAAATCGGTCAACCCGCCGTAGCCATCACCGACCACGGGGTTATGTATGGTGTTATTGACTTTTATAAAAAGGCCAAGGCTGTTGGCATAAAGCCCATCATTGGGTGCGAGGTGTATGTCGCACCGCGCGGCATGTTGGACAAGGTTCACCGCATTGATTCTTCTTCGCACCATCTTGTGCTGCTGTGCAAGAACATGACCGGTTACCAAAATCTGATCTCGCTGGTGTCGCACGGCTGCATCGAGGGGTTTTATACCAAGCCGCGTGTCGATATGGCGTTATTAGCACAGAAGTCTGAAGGATTAATAGCACTTTCAGCCTGCCTCTCAGGGCAGATACCCCGGCTGCTGACGGCGGGAGATTATGATGGAGCCAAGCAGGCCGCTGAAAAACATATTGAAATTTTTGGTCGAGAGAATTATTATATTGAAGTACAAAACCACGGCATTGACGAACAGCAACGCATTCTGCCGATGCTGCGCCGTCTGGCAAGTGAGCTTGAGGTGGGTATTGTTGCGACCAACGATGCGCATTATATCCGCCGCGAAGATAGCCGCATGCAACATGTGCTAACCTGTATTCAGACCAATACCAACGTCGAAAATTCCAGCATGGAGTTTGCCACTGACGAGTTTTTTGTCAAGACCCGCGTCGAAATGCAAAAGGCTTTGCCCGGTTTTGAGGACGCGCTGGATACAACGCTGGAAATAGCGGACCGCTGTAATGTGGAGTTTACTTTTGGAGAACTAAAGCTTCCAAGCTTTACAGCGCCTGATGGCAGGGAAAACCGCGACTATTTTCGTACCAGCTGCTATGAAGGGCTTCGCCGCCATTATGGCGAACACCCATCTCAGGAGGTTATTGACCGACTGGAGTATGAGCTATCGGTCATCGGAAAGATGGGGTATGTCGATTATTACCTCATTGTGCACGATTTTATTGCCTATGCTAAGTCACAGGGCATACCGGTTGGGCCCGGCAGAGGTTCCGGTGCGGGCAGTCTCGCGGCTTATTGTATCGGTATAACCGGCATTGACCCGATGAAATACCACCTGATCTTCGAACGATTTTTGAACCCCGAACGCGTGAGTATGCCGGACTTTGACATCGATTTCTGTTATGTCAGACGGCCCGAGGTCATAGAATATGTCGTCCGGCGTTATGGGGCTGACCATGTGGCGCAAATTATTACGTTCGGCACCATGGCGGCACGCGCCGCGATTAGAGACAGCGGACGGGCGTTGGGGATGGGCTATCAGCAGGTGGATGCCATTGCCAAACTGGTACCCGCCGAATTAGGCATCACGCTTTCAAAGGCGCTGACCTCTTCGAAGGATTTTAAACGCATGTACGACGAGGACTCTGCGGCGCACGACCTCATCGACGTAGCCATGAGCCTTGAGGGTATGCCGCGTCATGCTTCAACCCATGCGGCTGGGGTGGTTATCTCCAAAGAGCCAGTGGAAAGGTATGTGCCTTTACAGAATGGCGAGGACGCGATTGTGACGCAGTTTCCAATGGGGACGCTTGAGGAACTTGGCCTGCTCAAGATGGATTTTCTCGGGCTGCGCAATCTCACTGTTATTTCTGACTGCGAGCGCATGATACGTAAAACGAATCCCAATTTTACCGCCGATGATATCCCGCTGGATGACGCAACGGTCTATACTATGTTTTCAAAGGGGCACACCGAAGGGGTTTTTCAATTTGAATCAAGCGGTATGCGGCAGGTACTCATGCAGCTTGGTCCCGAGCATATGGAAGATTTGATCGCGGTTATTTCGCTTTATCGCCCCGGCCCAATGGAATCTATACCACGCTATATCCAAAACCGGCACAAGCCGGAGCTAGTCACCTATAGGCATCCGAAGCTTAAAGGCATTCTCGACGTCACATATGGTTGCATCGTCTACCAGGAGCAGGTCATGCAGATCTGCCGTGAGCTGGCGGGCTTCTCCTACGGGCGGGCCGATCTTGTGCGCCGCGCCATGAGCAAAAAGAAGGCCTCGGTCATGCAAAAGGAGCGCGAGCATTTCATCTATGGCATGAGAAATGACGACGGCTCGGTCGAGTGCGCGGGCTGCGTCGCCAACGGTATCCCAGAATCGGTTGCCAGCGATATTTTCGACGAGATGAGCGCTTTTGCCGCCTATGCATTTAACAAATCTCATGCAGCAGCATATGCCTATATTGCATATCAGACCGCTTATCTTAAATGCCGCTATCCTAAAGAATATATGGCGGCATTATTGACCAGCATTTTAGATAACACCCCAAAAGTAGTGTCTTATATCGGCGAGTGTGCACGGCTGGGCATTCGTATTTTGCCCCCCGACGTGAACGATAGCTTAGAGGAGTTTTCGGCCACAGGGCAGGGAATACGATTTGGACTGCTTGCCATCAAAAATCTTGGTCGTGGTATAGTGCATGCCCTGCTTGACGCGCGGGAAGCCAACGGAAGATTCACCGATATCTATGACTTTTGCAACCGGCTTTATGAATCTGACTTGCGCCGCAGAAGCCTTGAGAGCCTGATAAAATGCGGTGCCTGCGACGGTTTCGGCCTGTCGCGGCGTGCACTGCTTTCTGGCTGCGACGCGCTTTTAGAGGATATTGACCGGGTGCATAAATCTAATATATCCGGTCAGGTCAACCTGTTCGAAGGCCTTTCTGCCGATAGCGCGATCAGCCGTCAGCAGATTGCCCAACAGCCGGAATTTGAGCCTTCTCAGCTTTTAAAAATGGAAAAAGAAATCATTGGTCTTTATGTCTCAGGGCATCCTCTGCTGGCTTATCGCGATTTAATTACGTCGCTGCCGGTGGTGCGCGTTTCAGATATTCTGGCTTCTGCTGAGAACAGAACCGCCGCGCTGCATGACGACGCCAAAGTCTGCATTGCGGCAGTGATAGACGCCAAAAAGCTCTCCGTCACTAAAAAGGGCGACACGATGGCCTATCTTGCTGCCGAAGATCTTACCGGCAGCATTGAGGTGCTTGTTTTCCCTCGAGTACTGGCGCAATTTATGGCGCTGACCGATGTCGACCGGCTGGTGTATTTAAGTGGTCGGCTCTCTTACCGCGAAGAGGAAGACCCAAAGCTTATTTTAGAGGAGGCACGCCCTTTGGAAAAAATGGGAAACGCTTCTCAGCAGGCCGACATTTATGCCAACAAGGCAAAGCAACCGGAAGTAAAACCACGGAATAAAACCGCGAGGCCGGGGCTCTACTTAAAGGTTCCCGCGCCGGGCGCGCCTGTCTGGCTCAGTGCGCAGAAATATATGGCAGTATTTGACGGTGATACCCCGGTATATGTATACTTTACAGAAAGCCGTCAACTGTCCCTTGCGCCCCGGAATATGTGGGTATCGCTCTGCGAGGTGCTGCTGCGTACCTTAAAAGAAGAGTTGGGTGAACAGAATGTAGCGGTAGTCGAGTAGATTGCCGTTCTATATCAATCGTTTGGGAGGAATTGTTATGATGAGGAAAAAGGCAATCGGTATATTGACCAGCGGTGGTGATGCACCTGGCATGAACGCCGCTGTGCGTGCGGTGGTGCGCATGGGAATCAACCGTGGGTTTTCGGTTGTGGGCATCAAGCGCGGATACACCGGACTCTTAGCCAACGACATGGAGGATATGCATCTGCGAAGTGTCAGTGAAATTTTACAGCGCGGTGGCACGGTGCTCTATTCTTCGCGATGCCCCGAGTTTTCAGAAGAACGCAATATCATCAAGGCGGCCGATATCTGCAAAAAGGCCGGCATTGGCACTCTTGTGACCATCGGTGGCGACGGTACCTTCCGTGGCGCGCTTGACCTGTGCAGACACGGGCTACCCTGCATCGGCATTCCGGGAACTATCGATAACGACATTTCCTCCTCTGAGTATACAATCGGCTTTGACACCGCCATCAATACCGTAGTACAGATGGTCGACCGTGTGCGTGACACCTCACAATCCCACGACCGTTGTTCAGTTATTGAGGTTATGGGGCGGCATGCGGGACATATTGCGTTACACGCGGGTATAGCCTGTGGTGCACTGGCAATATTGGTGCCTGAAATCGAATTTTCACTAGAGCGGGATGTTGTGGCTAAAATGGTCAATACACTGCGCTCCGGCAAACAGAACTTCATCATCATGGTGGCCGAAGGTGTCGGCAGTGCGCCCGAAATTGCCGAGCAGATTGAACGGCTCACCGGCATTGAAACGAATGCTGTGGTGCTTGGCCACGTTCAGCGCGGCGGCACTCCCACCGCCAAGGAGCGTGTCATTGCAAGCGTTATGGGGCACCATGCTGTAGAGCTCATCGAACAGGGCGCGGGTAAGCGCGTTGTAGTTTACCGGCATGGCAAGGTGGTGGATATTGATATCGAAGAGGCTCTTTCGATGCACAAGGGCATTGACATGAACCTCTACCGCGTCGCCAATGATATATCCATCTAATTTAAAACTGTTGTGTGCTCAGGCAAAGATTTTTTGTAAAAAAGGCAAAGTAATTTGTAAGCCCTCATAACTAAAATGAAGCCCCTTGGAGAAGTTTTAAATCACTTTTCCAAGGGGCTTTTTTGCGTAAAAATGCGATGATTAAGCCATTATTTCGTAGCCCATACTATGATTGCTCCTTTTATTCAGTCAGCCCTATTTGACGGTACCCGTACAAAAAAGTTTACCCTTTTTACAAATTTTTATTGCCCGAGCACATAGAGTAGGAAATAAAATAAATCGGCTAGACATGGGAT
>DATMYZ010000024.1:0-6549 GCA_035560675.1 Clostridia bacterium | reverse complement strand
GTATACTAGTAGACGAAATGTGAGGCGATGTGATACATTTAAAGAACACTGAAACCTGCGTTCCGGTTCCAAACTTGAATAGGAGGAAGAAAGAATGAAAATGAAACTGACTTCCGCTCTGCTTGCGGCAACAATGATACTGAGTCTGGCGGCTTGTGGCGGGGGTGCTTCCGCGCCGGCATCTTCGGCAGCACCGGCCCCGTCTTCGAGCGCACCTGCCAGCAGCACTGCGGGCGGCGTCGCCAACGATCCCAAGGTAAAGCTTACATACGCTGAGGTTAATCCGCTTGACACAATAGTCGGACAGACTGGTACAGCATTTAAGGAGAAGGTCGAAGAGCTTTCGGGCGGCTCCATTACCATCGACATTCAGGCCAGCGGTGTTCTCGGCTCTGAAAATGATGTGCTTGACTCGATGCTTGGCGGAGGCGACACTATTGATATGTCCCGTATTTCCGCTTTTGCACTCACAAGCTATGGCGCAAAAAAGTCGAAGCTTTTGTCAATTCCCTATACCTTTGTCAATCGCGCACACTTCTGGAACTTTGCCAACAGCGATTTGGCACCTGAGTTCCTCATGGAGCCACAGGAGATTGGCCTGGGTGTTCGTGGTATCTTCTACGGCGAAGAGGGGTTCCGCCATTTCTTTACCGTTAAGCCCATCACCGGCATCAAAGATTTGGCCGGCATGAAGCTGCGCGTTTCTAATGACCCGATTATGAACGGCATGGTTCAGGGCCTTGGTGCCAGCCCCACTGTTGTTTCGTTCACTGAACTCTACTCCGCGCTGCAAACGGGCGTTGTTGACGGAGCTGAGCAGCCTATCGCAAACTACAAGTCCAATGCATTCCCGGAAGTTGCCCCCAACCTGATTCTAGACGGGCATACGCTGGGTGCCATTCAAGTTATTATCAGCGATAAGGCTTGGGGCAAGTTGACTGCGGCTCAGCAGGATGTTCTAATGGAAGCTGGCGCATTTGCGCAGGATTTCAATGCGAAGCTGTCAGAGAAAAAGGAACAGGAAGTTCTGGCGGAGCTGAAGACGGCCGGTGTAAACGTGGTCGAAGTTACCGATAAGGCCGAATGGGCTGCGGCCTGCAAGAATATCATCGAAAGCAGCACTGCAGATCAGGCTGAGCTGTATAAAAAGATCGTTGACATGAAATAAGAATCTGTACTTTCTTTAAAAGGAAAACAGGGAGAAAGAGGGCGCAGGGGAAACAGCCCCTGCGCCCTCTCTTTCCACCCGCATATGAGGAGGAGACCTTATGCCTGTAATTTTCGACGTGCTTGACAAATTTAAGC
The DNA here is from genome assembly GCA_035560675.1 of Clostridia bacterium. Taxonomy (GTDB): domain Bacteria; phylum Bacillota; class Clostridia; order Oscillospirales; family Ruminococcaceae; genus Yanshouia. The sequence continues at coordinate 5,244 of DATMYZ010000024.1, read as the reverse complement.
CGGTATACGACAAGGCATATAATGGCGTCATGTTTATCTGTAAACTTCTTTTGGTTATAGATATTCTTATTACTACAATGTCGGTTATCGGTCGTTATGTTTCGTTTATTCCTGACCCATCATGGAGCGAAGAGGTCGTTCTTACCTGCATGGCTTACATGGCAGTGCTTTCTGCGGCGTTGGCTATTCGCCGCGGTGCCCACATCCGCATGACTGCGCTGGATACCTATCTGCCTAAGAAGGTGGTTAAGGGCCTGGATATTTTCGCCGATGTAGCAGTTTTGATTCTGGCTTTTATCATGATAACCGTCGGTTGGCGTTACGCCATTGGCATCGGGTCGAAGGGTACTTATGTTTCCATGCCCACTGTGTCTCGTTTCTGGATGTATTTCCCTGTTCCTCTAGCTGGTGTGGCTATGCTCATCTTCGAGTTGGAGGCCCTCTATAACCATATTAAAAGCTTTTTTGTAAAGGAGGCCTAAGCAATATGAGTGTTCAGACAATGGCCATACTCGTTTTGATGTCCAGCTTTTTCATTATGATTTTGCTGCGCTTTCCGATTGCCTATGCTGTTGCGCTCTCGTCTATCTTATGCCTGCTTTCCCAGGGACTCAATTTAAGCACTGTTTGCCAACATATGGTCAAGGGTATCAGCTCATTTAGCCTGATGGCTGTCCCTTTCTTCATCACCATGGGTGTTTTGATGGGGTCAGGCGGTATTTCTGAAAAGCTCATCGCGCTGGCAAACGCTTGTGTTGGCTGGATGCGCGGCGGTATGGCGATGGTGAACATTGTTGCTTCTTATTTTTTTGGTGGTATTTCAGGCTCGGCTTCTGCCGATACCGCTTCGCTGGGTTCCATTCTGATCCCAATGATGGTCGAGCAGGGCTATGATGATGACTTTTCTACAGCAGTAACTATCACCTCTTCCTGCGAGGGTCTGCTGGTTCCGCCCAGCCATAACATGGTCATCTATGCAACCTCAGCTGGCGGTGTCTCGGTCGGCAGCCTTTTTCTGGCGGGTTATTTGCCAGGTGCACTGCTAGCCTTAAGCTTGATGATTGGTTCTTATATTATTTCAGTCAAGCGCAACTACCCAAAGGGCGACAAATTTAACATTCATAATCTCTTTAAGCAGCTGAGTATTTCTTTCTGGGCGCTGGCTGCGGTGTTGATTGTGGTTGTCGGCGTTGTCGGCGGTATCTTTACCGCGACTGAGTCAGCCGCTATCGCGGTTATCTACAGCCTGATTGTCAGCGTGTTCATCTACAAGGGACTTGATTGGAAGGGCGTTTGGCGTTCCTTGGGCGATTGTGTGGATACACTGTCTATTGTGCTGATTCTCATCGCGACTTCCAGCGTATTCGGCTACTGCCTGACCACGCTGCATGTGCCCGATATGGCGGCAAATGCCATAACCAGCCTGACCGACAACCCCATTCTGCTGGCGTTGCTGATCAACCTGATTCTGCTGTTTCTGGGTTGCATCATGGATATGGCACCCATCATTTTGATTGCCACCCCCATTCTGCTGCCGCTGGCTGTTGGAATTGGTATAAACCCTATCCAGTTTGGTATTATGATGGTATTGAACTGCGGCATCGGCCTTTTGACGCCCCCCGTTGGTGCGGTGCTCTTTATCGGCTCTGCTGTATCTAAGGTGCCGATGGAACGGGTGGTCAAGGCGACACTGCCCTTCTACCTTTGTATGATTATCACACTGCTGATGGTTACCTTTATTCCGGCTATCAGCATGTTCCTGCCTAACCTGTTTAAGTGATTCGAAGGAGAAATTAATTATGAAAATGACATTTCGATGGTTTGGCTCTAAAAGTGATCGTATTACGCTAAGCCAGATCAAGCAGATTCCGGGCACCTCCGGACTGATGGGCGTGTTGGATTATAAAGCAGCCGGTGAGATCTGGACTGAGGAAGAGATTAAGGCCTACGTCGATGAGGTGCATGCCGCCGGGCTGGAGTGCGAGGTCATTGAAAGTGTCAATGTCCACGAGGATATTAAAATGGGGCTACCGACCCGTGATAAGTATATCGAAAATTATTGCGTCAGCATCCGAAATCTGGCAAAATATGGCGTGAAGGTGATTGTGTATAACTTTATGCCGGTCTTTGACTGGCTTCGAACCGATCTGGCGCATCCCATTGAGGCAGATGGTTCTAACAGCCTGTATTTTGACGAGAGGGAATTGGGCGGCATGACTCCGCTTGAAATTGTGCGCCGCACCGCCGCTAACAGCAACGGATTTTCGCTGCCCGGCTGGGAGCCAGAGCGACTGGCCGAACTTGAAACCACGCTCAAACGCTATGAGGACATTACGCCGGATATGCTGCGAGAGAACTACAGGTATTTTCTTGATGGTATCATCCCAACTTGCGAGGAATGCGGTGTTGTGATGGCCTGTCACCCTGATGACCCGGCCTGGCCCATCTTTGGGTTGCCCCGTATAGCCCACAGTCAGGCGGATTTTGACAAGATTGTCGCGCTGCACGATTCGCCCTGTAACACGGTGTGTCTGTGCACCGGTTCGCTTGGTTCCAACCCTGAGAATGACATTCCCGCTGTCATTCGTCATTTCGGTGAGATGGGGCGCATTGGCTGCATGCATGTGCGCAATGTCAAATATCTCGGGTATCACCACTTCCGAGAGGCCAGCCATCTGTCCTCTGACGGCGATCTGGATATGTTTTCTATCATGAAGGCCGTTTATGACACCTGCCCCAATACCTATGTGCGCCCGGACCATGGCCGAATGATCTGGAATGAAACCGGTCGGCCCGGCTATGGTCTGTATGACCGTGCGCTTGGCATTGCCTATCTCAACGGCCTATGGGAGGCCATTGACAAGATGTCAAAAAAGTGAGGAGGCAATAATATGAAGCTCAGTTATAAGGGAATTCAAAACCGCGCCGCATGGGAGGCGGCTGGCGTCGCCCTGCCAAGCTTTGACTGGCATGCTATGGTCGAAGCCACCGAACATACGCCTGTTTGGGTGCATTTTGGCGCAGGCAACATTTTTCGTGGATTTATCGCCAGACTTCAGCAGTCGTTGCTTGAACAGGGCCTTAGCCAGACTGGCATTCTAGCGGCCGATACCTTTGATTATGATATCATTGACAAAATATACGATCCTTTTGATGCCATGACACTGATGGTCAGCTTGAAGCCCGACGGCAGCATGGAAAAGAGTGTTGTCGCATCTATCGCTAAGGGATTACGGGCAGGCGGCACCTATCCGGAGGATATGGCGCAGTTGAAAAGTGCCTTTCGCAGTTCTTCGCTGCAGCTGGCGAGCTTCACTATCACCGAAAAGGGCTACGCCTTAAATAACCTGCAGGGAGAATACTTTCCCTTTGTAGAGGCGGATTTTAAAAATGGTCCGGAAAACTGCACCCACGCCATGAGCCTTGTGACCGCGCTGCTGCTGGAACGCTACAACGCTGGTGCAACGCCGCTTGCGGTCGTCAGCATGGATAACTGCTCTCACAACGGCGAAAAGCTGCGCGGCAGCGTGCTGACAGTCGCGAAGAAGTGGCATGAAAACAGCTTTGTGGATACCGGATTTTTAGCTTGGGTACAGGATCAAACCAAGATCTCGTTCCCATGGACGATGATCGACAAGATTACGCCCCGCCCTGCGAAAGTGGTGGAAGAGGCACTCGTCCGGGACGGCATTGAGGACATGGGCCCGATTGTCACGGCCAAAAACACCTTTATTGCCCCGTTTGTAAATGCCGAGGTTCCGCAGTATCTCGTGGTGGAAGATAACTTCCCCAACGGACGCCCGCCGCTGGAAAAGGCCGGCGTTTATATGGCTGACCGCCAGACGGTAAATGACACCGAGCGTATGAAGGTGACAACCTGCCTAAACCCGCTGCATACTGCGCTGGCCGTTTACGGTTGCCTGCTGGGGTATGACAGCATCGCTGCCGAAATGAAGGACCCTGAACTAAAGGCATTGGTGGAGCGAATTGGTTACGACGAGGGGATGCCAGTCGTGGTAGACCCGCGCATACTGTCGCCCGAGGCGTTTATCCGAGAGGTGGTTGAACAGCGTTTGCCAAACCCCTTTATTCCTGATACGCCCCAGCGTATTGCCACTGACACAAGCCAGAAGGTCTCAATTCGCTTTGGCGAGACCATCAAGGCGTATGCCCAGCGGCCCGAGTTGAATGTTCAGAGCCTGACGTATATTCCGCTGGCCCTCGCAGGCTGGCTACGATACCTGCTGGCGGTAGATGACAAGGGCGCGCCAATGGCTTGCAGCAGCGACCCGATGCTCACGCAGCTTCAATCCCAGCTTGAAGGCGTTATTTTGGGTAATCCCAACAGCCTAGAAAATAAGCTGGGCGCAATTCTTTCGAATCCGGTGATCTTTGGTGCTGATTTAATATCACTGGGTCTGGGTGGAAGAATAGAAACCATGTTACGTGAAATGCTGGAAGCGCCTGGCGCTGTCCGAAAAACCCTAAAAAAATATCTGGCAACTAGTATACCAGACCTTGACGCAAAGCCGCGAATCTTGTAAACTTGCATGAGAAACTATGGGAGGCGGAAAACGATGTATTTAACAAAGCGTCTTCCACGTGAGACCGGACGGGACTATGCGCTGCGCACGCTCAAAGAAAATATAATCCGCTTGGAGCTTGAGCCTGGATGTATGGTCAGCGAAAACGAACTGGCGGCGGAGTTGGGACTTTCTCGAACGCCGGTGCGTGAGGCGCTGATTGAACTCTCGAAAGTCAAAATTGTGGAGATATATCCCCAAAAGGGCAGCGTAGTAGCGCTGATTGATTATAACCTTGTCGAGGAGTCGCAGTTCATGCGACGGGTTCTTGAGTGTGCCGTGGTGGAGCTTGATTGCACCAGGGCTACGCCTGAGGATCTAAACAGATTGCGTGAAAATGTCCGGCTACAGGCATTTTACGTCAACGGTAGCGATACCGATGCCATGCTTTTGGAGCTGGATGACCAGTTCCATAAGATGCTTTTTGACATCGCGCAAAAGCCCCAGGTTTTTACGCTGATGCGCAATATCGCCATTCATTTTGACCGAGTGCGCAATATAACTTTGCCGGATGTGATGCCGTCCAAGGTGGTTCACGCCCATGAACACATCGTTGAAGCCATTGCGAACCGCGACCCCGCAGCAGCTCGTATGCATATGGAGCAGCATCTCAATCAGTACCGGGCGGTAGAAAAATCGGTTCGCGAGCGGTTCCCTAATT
>DATMYZ010000023.1:0-8865 GCA_035560675.1 Clostridia bacterium | reverse complement strand
TTGAAGGATAGACTATTTTTGGCAACCAGATTTATCAACCAGCATGTGTTGTGCTTCAATATGAATATCCTTTTAAATGCTATCAAGATTCTATACTGCTTCCGTCTAAAAATCATCAAAAGAAATAGGACGAACAGCATTGTAATTGACAGAGGTCATACTTTTAGTGGGAGATCGTCATTAAGCAACTGACGCCTGGCTGCCGACACCGTGTGCTTGACGAGCACGGAGGTCGTTACGGCGCCAACGCCGCCTGGCACCGGGGTGATGGCTTCTACAATAGACGAAACAGCGGCAAAATCGACATCGCCACACAGTCTGCCGTCAGCCTTGACGTGGATGCCGACATCGATGACTACCTGACCGGGGCGGCAGTAATCCGCCGTGATGGTTTCAGCTTTTCCGGCAGCGGCAATCAGAATATCGGCGCTACGGCAAATGTCGGGCAGGTTGGCGGTTTTAGTGTGGCAGATGGTTACGGTAGCATTTTTGTGCATCATCAGCATGGCGACAGGCCGCCCGATAACCAGGCTTCGCCCCACCACGACAACGTTTTTACCGGTCAGTTCAATGCCGTAATAATCCAGAATTGCGATGCAGGCTGCGGCGGTGCAGGGTGCGAATCCACTTGACGCACCGGTGAAGACACTGGCCAGAGAGCCGTCCGTAATACCGTCAATATCCTTGGCGGAAGAAACTGCCGCCCGCACGGCGGCATCGCTGATCTGTGTGGTCATCGGCCTGAAAATCAGACAGCCGTGCAGCGTTTCTTCTTGATTGATGCGGTTTATCAGGTCGATGACCGTGCGCTGAGTGGCGTCGGCGGGCAGCAGATACTGGATGGCTTCTATACCGGCCATTTCGCAGCGCTTAAGCGCACCGCGCTCGTAGCTGATGTCATCGGGGCGCTCGCCCACCCGCACAATGCCCAATCTGGGGTAAATATTCCGTTCAGCCAGCGCCGCGACATCTTCACGCACCTGCTGCGTCAACGCCTGCGCTACCTGTTTTCCGTCAAGAATTTTTACCATAGTCATATCCTCCTTCAGGCTAAGCGCGCCAGAATGCTTTGGTATAATTCGTTCGCCGTCGCGATATAACCGTTTAGCAGCAACATGGTCTGCTGGTTGATTTCTTCGGCGACGCGGCGGTTTTTCATCGCTTTGGTGTTGATAAAAACATTCATACTGGCTCCCATAAGCCCTGCTTTGCATAAGGCCGTACCGACGCCAACGTCGCTTAGCGCCATAACGGTGCCCTTTTCAGCAAATTCGTGGTGCAGCAGAATGCATTCCCCACAGGACTCCATTATTTTTAACGGCACCTTGCAGGCGTTGTAAAGTGCCTGCTCCAGAACCCGTTGCTTCTCCTGCTTTTCTTCTTCGGAGGTGGTGGGCATGCCATATGCCTGAGATAGCGGCTCAAACGCGTCGGCATCTTCGGCGACCAGCGCCAGCAGTGTTGTTTGGAGCGCGTCAGCTTGCTGCTTTAAACGGATAATGTCATCCTGAACGGCGGCGTATTTTTTCTTGCCGACGGTCAGACTGCCGACCATGTTGCCAAGCGCCATGCCGATAGCGCCGACTAAAGCTGAAGCACCCCCGCCTCCGGGCACCGGCTGGGCGCTGCTTAGAACAGTCACAAAATCGCGGCAAGAAAGCTGTGTGAAATCTTCCATCTTCAAAACCTCCTGTGCGGTGCTTGCGCCGGAAAGAGCCGACGACTTGTGCATAGATTAATCTTTCTTAGGGGCCTTTTTGCCTGCTTGGACTTGCTGATTGCAGCTTACCCTGCTAGCTTTTAAACGGGCACACCGTACGCCTTTGCGTTAAAGACGGGCGGAGAATGACGCAGCATCCTTCGCCCGTTTGCAGTGCTTAAAACAGGCCCGAAATTTTGCCCTGCTCGTCCACGTCAATTTTCTCTGCGGAGGGAACCTTTGGCAGGCCGGGCATGGTCATAATGTCGCCCGTGAGCGCCACAATGAACCCTGCACCCGCCGAAACCTTTAAATTGCGCACTGTTACGCTGAAATTCTCAGGCGCGCCCAGCAGCGCCGCATCGTCAGAAAAGCTGTACTGCGTCTTGGCCATGCAGATGGGCAGGTTGCCAAAGCCGTTTTGTTCAAGCTGAACCAGCTGCTTTCTGGCACTGGCAGTCAGCGCCACGCTGCTGCCGCGGTAAATTTTTTGCACAATAGTATTGAGCTTTTCTTCAATTGAGGCATCGGCCGCATAACAGAAGTTAAAATTGCTGGGTGTCTCGCAAAGGCGAACAACCTCTTTAGCCAGTGCCACACCACCTTCGCCGCCCTTTGCCCAGACCTCGGAGAGTGCGACATTAACTGAAAGCGCCTTGCAGTGGTCTGCTATCAGCTGAAGCTCGGCCTCGGTATCGGTGGGGAAGCGGTTGATCGCCACGACGCAGGGCAGCCCGAACACCTTTGTGATGTTTTCGACATGGCGCAGCAGGTTGGGCAGACCCTTTTCAAGCGCCACAAGATTTTCGTCATTCAAATTGGCCTTGGCAACGCCACCGTGATGCTTGAGCGCACGTACGGTGGCGACAATGACCACCGCGCTGGGGCGGATGTTCGCCATTCGGCATTTGATATCCAAAAACTTTTCAGCACCGAGATCGGCGCCGAAGCCGGCCTCTGTCACCGCGTAATCGCCCAGCTTCATCGCCATACGGGTGGCGGTGACCGAGTTGCAGCCGTGCGCGATATTGGCAAACGGACCGCCGTGGATAAAGGCCGGGGTGTGCTCCAACGTCTGTACCAGATTGGGCTTGAGCGTATCCTTCAAAAGGGCGGTCATCGCGCCCGCGGCCTTTAAGTCGCCCGCGGTGACGGGCTGGTCGTCATAGGTATAGGCGACAATCATACGCGAGAGCCGCAGCTTTAAGTCGGTGATGTCCTTGGCGAGGCAGAGCACCGCCATCACCTCGCTGGCGACCGTGATGTCATAGCCGTCTTCGCGCGGGCAACCGTTGACCTTGCCGCCCAAACCGTCTACCACATTGCGTAGCTGGCGGTCGTTCATATCGACGCAGCGCCGCCATGTGATTTTTCTGGGGTCGATGTTCAGCGTATTGCCCTGATAGATGTGGTTATCCAGCAGAGCGGCCAGTAGGTTGTTGGCAGCGCCGATGGCGTGAAAGTCTCCTGTAAAATGCAGGTTGATATCCTCCATCGGAATGACCTGCGCATAGCCGCCGCCCGCTGCGCCGCCCTTCACGCCGAAAACCGGGCCCAGACTTGGCTCGCGCAGCGCGATGATCGCGTTTTTGCCAATTTGACGCAAACCGTCCGCAAGGCCGACTGTGGTGGTTGTTTTACCTTCTCCGGCGGGGGTGGGGTTGATGGCGGTGACCAGTACCAGCTTGCCGTCCGGCTTGGCAGAATCGGTGAGCAGGCGGGGATCAACCTTGGCTTTTAAGCTGCCGTAAAGTTCGAGATATTGCGCCTCAACGCCGCAGGCAGACGCAACCTCTGCAATGGGCAGCGGGGTGGCGGCCTGTGCAATTTCGATATCGGTTTTCATTTGGGGTAGCCTCCTTTTGCTGTTGCCGGTTCTGTTCAGCCGTTTTGACGCTGTGCAAGTATCTGCATTAGCTTTTCCTCTTCGCCGGGCAGCATGGTGTAGGAATATTCCGGCGCAGGGTAAGCGCCATTGTGGCACTCTTCGACAAAGGCGGTGGCACCGGCAAGAATATCGTCACGGATGTTAGCATATTTTTTTGCAAACTTGGGGTTGCGGGTATAGAAGCCGAGCAGGTCGTACCAGTTGATCATGGGGCTGTCGCTGTAGGGGCCGCAGCCTGAGCCGAGAATTGGCACATGGGCATTTTCGTAGATGATCTTGGCAACCTCGGAGGGAACCGCTTCGACCACGACGGCAATGGCGCCGGCCGCCTCAAAGGCCTCGACAACCTCCAAAAGCTTTAGTGCCATTTCGGCGCTGCGGGCCTGCGTTTTGTAACCGCCGAGCATTACGGCGCTCTGCGGGGTCAAGCCGGTGTGGCCAATGACGGGAATGGCTGCCTTGGTGCAGGCTTCGATGACGGGGACAATCTCAAGCCCGCCTTCCATCTTGACGCAGTCCATGTCGGCTTCGATCATATAACGTGCCGCATTTTTGACCGCCTCTTCAATCGATGCCTGATAGGTCATGTAGGGCATATCGCCCATGATAAAGCAATGGGGGGCACCGCGTCGAACCGCTTTGGCGTGTTCGACCATCACATCCAGCGTGGCCTTGATGGTACTGTTGTTGCCAAGCATCACCGTCGCGATAGAGTCCCCCATATTGATAATTTCAATTCCGGCTTCATCAGCCAAAACCGCCATTGGGTAATCGTAGAGCGCGGTGCGGGCAAGCTTTTCGCCTTTCTCCTTCTTTTCGTGGATCGTGGCAAGCGTCACTTTTTTGCGGGGAGATGCTGCGGGTTTTTCATCCGGCATGAGATAGGACATTGTTTGTTCCTCCAATTATTTTTATTGCTACGGGCTGGTATTCAGCCATTTTTGGTAAGACCGTAAAACTCTGCAACTTCCTGAACAATAAAGCGGCCGATTTCATCGTAGGCCTCGTGGGTGCTGCCACCGATATGCGGACTGACAATAAAGCCATGCTGACCAAACAGCGGGCTCTCAAGCGTGGCGTTGTCGCCCAGTCCCTTACCAGCCAGCTCGCCGGAGAGGACATCCAGACCAAGGCCTGCGATTTTGCCGGATTTCAGTGCCGCCAGAGCGGCTGCTTCGTCCACAATGCCGCCGCGCGCACAGTTAACGATGATGGCACCGGGCTTCATGAGCGCGAATTCATGCTCCGAGATCATGCCCTTGGTTTCGGGGGTCATCGGTGTGTGTATCGTTATGTAGTCCGACTGTGTTAACAAATCATCCAGTTGTGGGAGAAGTGTGGTGCCCAGCGCGCCGCACTCCGCGCTGCTCAGAAAGGGGTCATAGGCGAGGGTCGTCATTTCAAACGCCTGTGCCAGCGCTGCAACCCGTCTGCCAATTTTGCCAAAGCCGACAATGCCCAGCACATGACCGCGCAGCTCGTGCCCGGTGTATTTATATTTGTTCCAGATGCCTTCCCTTTGCACCTCGGCATCGGCCGTCATGGTCATGCGCGAGAGATCCAGCAGCTTTGAGATGGTCAGCTCGGCAACAGCATTGTAGTTAATGCCCGGCGCGTTTTGAATCTTGAGGCCCAGCTGGTTGGCATAGGTGAGGTCAATGTGGTTGGTGCCCGCCGAACAGACGGCAATCATTTTGACCCGCTGGGCGGTGGCATCTAAAAGCGCTTTGTCCAGCTTGGGATCCACCCGCATGACAAGCAGGTCGTACTGGGGCAGCAGCGTCAGCAGCTTTTCGCGCGAAGGAAGAATGTCAGTGTCAACCGTCACACCATAGTCCTTCAGGCCCGCGGCTACCACGGGGGAAACACGGTCGATAATCAGGGCTTTCATATTGGATCACCTTTCTGTCCATGATGAGTTTTAAACCGAAGAGGGCTTGTTTTCGAAAGCGTTTTGTGTGTTGACTTGAGCATAGAAGGGTTTTCGTTATTCGTCAAATACATAACAATCATGGTTTGAATAACTTTTGGTTATCAAGCTTAACCCGCATTTAGGGTGCAGGAAAGTGACCCGACAGCAGTGCCGCAGGATTTTGGGGGCTTCTTTCTGCCGACCCGCTTTCAAGGTTAAGCAGCTAAAGGAGCGGAGTTTTAAATTGACGGTTCAGCGGTTAGGCTGGTTTTATGGCGGCGGACTTTTTCTTTTGCAGATATTGTCTGCCGACGACAACAGCAAAAATGATATAACAGATAATGTCTGTTAGCGCACCCGGCCAAATACCGAAGACAGCACAAACCAGCATTAAGAGCCGTTCAATCAGATTCAGCTTGCGGAAAATATAACCTTCAAAGAAGGCGCACATGCAGAACAGTCCAACGACGCAGGATATGATGATTGCGGCAATATCCAGAAAACTGCCCATCAATAAGAGTTCTGGATGATAAACGAACATAAACGGCATGATAAAGCCGGGCAGCCCAAGGCGTGTCGCGGTGACGGCAGTTTTAAAATAGTCTGATTTAGCGATTTTTGAAGCGACCAGAGCAGCGCTGGCAACGGGGGGCGTAATATTGGCCAAAGCGGCAAAATAATAGACAAACAGGTGAATGCCAATTTTGTTAAATCCAAGCTCAGATAAAACGCTTCCGGCCAGCGTAGCCACCAGAACATAAGCGGCGGTGGTGGGTACACCCATGCCGAACAGAATGGTGACAGCCATAGTCAGAATCAGGGCGATAATGCCAACACTGCCAGAGAGGGTTTTGATGTAGAAAACAATGTTCATTGCCAAACCGGTCATGACAAATATCTGCGTGACGATACCCATGGCAGCACAGGCAGCTGCAACGGTCATGGCGCTTTTGGCACCGCTAACCAGGCCGTCATACAAAAACTGCCAAAACTGCTTTGAAAGAATAAAGCGCGGATTGTGCAAGCTGTGCTTAATCAGATAACAGCCAACAAGGACGACACACCCCAAAAACGCGCTTCGCATGACGGAGGTGCCGATCATTAACAGCACAATGATAGCCAACAGTGGCAAAAAGAAAATGCCATCTTCACGTATCAGCTTTTTCTTATCGGGAATCATCTCATCTGGCAAAGGTTCGAAGCCATTGTGCAAAGCACGCAGATGCACGGACATTGACGTGGTCAGGTAATATAACAGGGCGGGAACCATCGCGCAGAGTGCAATTTTGGCATAGGGGACGCCGATAATGCCGGACATGATAAAAGCGCCAACGCCCATAACGGGGGGCATAATCATGCCGCCGGTAGAAGCGACAGCTTCAATGGCCCCCGCATAATGTGGCTCATATCCGCGGTCTTTCATCATCGGGATGGTAAAGGTGCCCGTCGAGGCCACATTGGCGACGGCACTGCCATTGATAGAGCCGACCAGTCCGCTGCCAATAACGGCTGCCTGCGCGGCGCCGGAGCGGGTTTTACCGCCAAGCGCGATAGCAATATTGATAAAGAACTGTCCGGCACCGCTGGCGTCCAGCAGGCCGCCAAAAATCATGAATAAAACGATATAAGTGGCCGAAACATTCAAAACAGTTCCAAAAACACCATAAAGATAGGTCGTGACGCTGGCGATAAGGCGTGGCCAGCTATACCCTGAATGATGCAGCAGGCCCGAAAACATTTTGCCATAGTGGCCATACAGCAATGCAATAACAACAAGGGAGGGCAAAATCCAACCATAGGTACGGCGGGTGGCCTCAAGTATGGTGAGGATCATAATAATGCCGATAATGGTGTCGGCAGCGGTATATCTGCCGACGCGGTTAACTAGACTGCCAAAATTGATATAAATATAAACAGTGGAAACAAGAGATAAAATCAAAAACAGCAAGCTCAAAATTTGCGAAGCCAGTGCCCGCCGGGGATTTTGGCTCTCCTTGATCGTCATGGCACTTAAAAAGACCAGCACCAAAGCAAAGCCGAGATGGATATCCATATGCAGCGTAGGATCCATAGAAGGCAATAGAACCTGCCACAGGTGGTACAGGCTCATTAAGAATGCAATAGGGGGAAAAAGCCTGCCGGAGATTTTGCTTAGTTTGTTTTCCATAGAGATTTCCTTCCTGTTTGAGTTAGGCAAAATGGCGAAAACGTGCTGCGGCTGTATAACAAATTTGCCGTTTGTCTGCATGGCAGTTGAATGCATAAAGCTGCAGCACGTTTTAAGATGTATTGGGAAATCACTGTATGCGGTGTTCTGTTGTCGGGCAACCAGCAGGTGTTAAATACCACTATGCTGCCGCGAGCAATGATTTGACCGACGACATACCGTTAACGAAAGAGCAGGCTTATCCAATCGTATAAGTATCGTCCCAGACACCGGCCTCTTTATAATATCTTGCGGCGCCCGGATGAACCGGAACTTCGGTGGGCATACCGTGCAGAGCAATATAGGGGTCTATGCAGGCCGCAGGGGCGTAGTAGGATATCAGCGAATTTACATTCTCGCATATGGTTTTGACAAACAGGTAAGCTGCCTCTTCGCTGAGATCAGCAGAAGCGAACTGCTCTGCCGGTGCGGCAAGGTTTGAATAATCTTCTGTGAGGAAGGGTAATGTACCGGCGGCGATAGAAGAAAGGAAAAAGTCTTTGCTGTTCGTGCAAGCCAGCGCGATTTTCTCAGGGTCCTGTGCAAGCGCACGGCATTCAACGGTGCTGTAAAGCGACTCAAGATAAGATGCGGGATTTTTAGCGCTGCAAAAGCCCCAGATCATATCCACTGTGCCGTCTTTAAGCGCATCTACCGCCTGATCGTTGGCGAGATTCAACATGGTGCAGTTGGTGCTGTCATAGCCGTAGGCCGTCATAACCGCGGTTGCCATAGATGCGATGCCGGAACCGGTCGGGCCTAATACGACGGTTTTGCCCTTGAGATCTTCGAGGGATTTAATGTCGCTCTTGGCCTGAACAATTGCGACGCTTTCAACGTTGTAAATATCCATCAGGCTCAGAATCTTTTTGTTTGGGCCATCATCTTTAAACGGACCTTGCCCAACATAGGCGTCATACATCTGGGTTGTGTGGCCGATCTGCAAATCTCCGGAAGCAAGCAGACGGCAATTTTCGATAGAACCGCCAGTGGCCTGAACGGTAACCGTGAGATTCGGCACCTTGTCCTGCAAAACCGAAGCGCAGGCGGTGCCCATCAGCTGAATGGTGCCACCCAAAGTGCCGGTGCCCCAATTGATATCCAAGGGTGCGCTCAGGGTGACTTCAGAACCAGATGATGCTGAGGCGGCAGAACTGGAG
>DATMYZ010000022.1:0-2865 GCA_035560675.1 Clostridia bacterium | reverse complement strand
CCAACTGCTCGCCGTCAAATGTTGCAACCATCTTTTATTGGATCACAAACTGTTGTGACAGAAAGGAGCACACCGTGAAACTGATTTTGCAGGGCTGGCACATCGCGCTGCGGCGTAGTCTTGTCGCGGTGCTGGGCATTTTGGCTTGTCTTGCACTACTTTTTACAGCAGCCCTGACAGTGTTACGCACAGCACCCAAGCCGGAGCCGGTCAGGCTAGCTATTGTCAGCTTAGATGATTCCGCCATGCCCGCCAAACTGCTTTCTTCTGTGGTGGCCTCGCGCTTTGAGGGGGTAGCGACAGTGACGCTACTTGGGCCAGATGAAACTGCCGACGACTTTGCCGCCGTACTGACGCTGCCCAAAGGCTTTTGGAACAGTATCATGACCGGAGAAAATCTCACCCCCGCCCTCACTGTCAACGTTTCTTCCCCGCTGGAAGGGCTTTGGCTCCATCAACTGGCGCAATCAGCTGGGCGTACATTGCTGAGCGCACAGAATGCCGTGGGCGGCATGCTTTCAGCCATGTATGCCGAGGGCTTTTCTGACGATGAAATCAATAAAAAGCTGTTTTCAGCTGATATGGCGCTAATGGAAAGCTATTTGACCCGCAAGGACTTATTTGGTAGTCAAATACTGCGCACTACCGGAAATGTCTCAGCCGTTCAGTACTACAGCGGCTCAGCGGCTTCATTTGTCTTTTTTGCGTTGCTGTTCCTGCTGTTCCCTCCGCTTTATGCGTTGCGGCAGTTTTCAGAATTTTCTCAACGGCGTCGGGAGACCTTTGCCAGTTGTTTGCTCACCGCAATATCGTTATTTGCACTGCTCTGTCCGTTGGGTGTTTTGGCACTGGGCACCCATGTCGAAAATATACTGGGTGGCAGCAGTATTCTTTTAATAATATTCTGCGCATCGTTGTTGGTACTCTGCGTTGCTACTTTTCGTTCATCCGCAACTTGTGCCGCGGCAGTCACTGGGCTCGCTCTGATTCAAGCACTTTATGGCGGTGGTTTGCTGCCTGAAGCACTTCTTCCCCCGTTGCTGGCACCGTTATGCCGCCTGCTTCCGCTTTCGCTGATGCGCCGCCTGATTATCGACGCAGCCTTCAGTAGCGGATTTTCTGACACCGTGGCCGTCCTGGTTTGGAGCACCCTTTTTGTCGGCGGCGCATTGCTGCTGTGGCTGAGAAAGGAGCGCACATCATTTGTCCAGATTTTTTAGCCTTTTAGTATTATTTATAAAGCACAGGCTTAAAAGCACCGCCTTTTGGGTCAGTGCCGCTGTTCTGCTGCTTCTGTTCGGCAGCTTTGCGTTGCTCTGCCCCGTGGCCCGTCCAGCCTCAGCTAAGATCGGGCTGATGTATGATGGTGACAGCGCTTTACAGACCGCCTGTGAACCGCTGCTGAATTCAGACACACTGCGCTTTGTCTGGTATCCGCCAGAGTCATTGTCAGTCATGCAGCAGGATGTGTGCGCCGGTGTGCTGCACTGCGCCTATCGCATCAGCAGCGAAACAGACCCGCCAATCACTGTCTATGAAAACGAGGGTGCATTTCTCACCCCCATAACCGACGAGCTGGTGTTTGCCGCCTGGTTTGAAACGCAGCTGCCTCAAACCACCTTGACAATCTCCCAGCGACTTGGCCTTAAAGACCAGCAACTTATTCTGGCCGAAATGCAACGGCTACAGGTGCAAAGCATCCCACTGGCACCGATATTGACGCTAAATACCGCTGCCTCCCCACAGACAAAGGACCGCATGAGTGTGGCTCCATTGCTTTATGCAGTACTCATCCCGCTATTTTTACTCTGCTGCGCCTTTTCGGTTCTGCTTGCCCCAAGTCGTGAGCATGAATTGGCGGCGCTTTTGCGGCTGCGCTGCCCAGACCGTCCCCACCTGCCAGCAGCCGCAGCAGCGCTGGCACAGATACTGCTTTTCGCTGCACTGCCCGCACTCTGCGAGGTACTGCTGCTGCTTTTTAATCTTGACACGGGGTATTCCCCTGTCGCGCGTCTTGTGCTGATCGGCCTGCTGGCGCTTTTGGCCGCAGTACTTGTACCCATGATATCGCGTCTTCGTTCCAACGCCGCACTGTTGCTGGCACTGGTGTTTTGGGCAGCCGTTTCGGTCGTGTTTTCGGGGGCGATAATCACCCCTGACGTTTTTGGAAGCATCAGCGCGCTAAAATATATTTCGCCGTCGTGGTACCTTCTTCGTTTTATGACCGCCTTAAGCTGATGGCGTTTCCACCTGCTCAACCTGACTAAACTGCCTCAACATGAAACAAAAAACGGACGCCGATATTGCTCCGTCATCCGTTTATTTTATTCTAATATCTTTAGTGCTGCCGCATACTTTTTTAGGCGCTCTCGCGTCTTTTCAGAATCATCCTTAAGCCGGGCCAAGTCGCTGTTGTGCTTTAAATCTGCCAATTTCACCACTCGCGCAATCGGATTATCTTTAAGCGCATTGATATAATCCATATAAGGTGTTTTCTTGTCATGAGTCAGCAACCGCACCGCCTCCACCACTTCGGGCGAAAAGCCGGCTTTCTCAAGGTCGACAAGACTAGTCGACGTATCCTCCACAACATCGTGCAGTAATGCCGCCACAATCTCATTTTCGGTATGCATCTGCTCAGCAACGTGAAACGGATGAAAAATATAGGGGACGCCGCTTCTGTCTAACTGGCCGTGGTGCACCGAATAAGCCAGTTGCATGGCCTTTCTGGTCTGTGCGGTATACAACATAAACCCACCCCGTTTTGGCAAACCAACAAACATTATTTCTGACAAAGTATAGCACACCCAGGCAACGAGGTCAAAGAAAATCTTATTATTCCGCCTGTTTTGCGCTTGGCGCACC
>DATMYZ010000021.1:0-4746 GCA_035560675.1 Clostridia bacterium | reverse complement strand
GTTTTAGGCTATAAGTGCGCCTTGTTTAATTAATGGCGACGCCCAAAAGCAGCGAGACTGAACAGATAAGCAGGTGTAACATGTACGCAGTATTCATTACCGGCGGAAAGCAGTACCGTGTCGCTGAAGGCGACGTGATTTTCGTCGAAAAGCTCGACGTTGAGGCTGATCAGACCATCGAATTCGACAACGTTCTCGTTGTTGGAAAAGATGACAGCGCTGTTGTGGGCACCCCCACCGTAGCGGGAGCCAAGGTTGTTGCCAAGGCTCTGAAGAACGGCAAGGGCAAGAAGATTACTATCTTTACCTACCGCGCCAAGAAAGATTCCAAGCGCAAAATGGGCCATAGACAGCCCTATACCAAGCTTGAAATCACCGCTATTAATGCGTAATTAATTACTAAACCATTTATTTACTGGAGGTGCAAAACCAATGGCACATAAGAAGGGCGTAGGCTCTACTAAAAACGGTCGCGACTCCGAAGCCAAACGGCTTGGCGTCAAGCGTGCCGACGGTCAGTTTGTAAAGGCTGGCAATATTCTGGTTCGTCAGAGAGGCACCCATATCCATCCCGGCGAGAATGTCGGCATCGGTTCGGATGACACTCTGTTCGCGCTTTCTGACGGAACGCTCCGTTTCGAGCGCCTCGGCCGTGACCGCAAGAAGGCTTCGGTCTATTCGGCAGAGAACTAAGCTTACGAACAAAAATCCCGAGCGTTCGCTCGGGATTTTTCTGTGTTATGGCCCTGTGATGCGATGTTGATCTATATCTATACCGTGGAACGGAGCAATGATACTTTTCATACTGCCATTGTCATCAATCATAAAAGGCAGGACAAAGACGATTTTGCAGCAATTCTACAGAAAAAGGTAAAGTCAGGCGGGGCAAAACGCCCGCAATATTATGGAATGCCTGGGCTTTAAAAACGTTGTGTTTTGCTCTTTTTTTGCAGAGCTACTGTGAGCAGGATAACACGCATCCGATAGGCCAAACTATTGGTGTGCGCCCCCATAAAGGAGGGAAAAGCATGTTTATTGATAAGGCATTTATTAAGATAAAAGGTGGCAAGGGCGGTGACGGCTGTGTATCGTTCCACCGCGAGAAATATGTCGCAGCGGGTGGCCCGGACGGCGGCGATGGCGGTCGTGGCGGTGCGGTTGTGTTTGTGGCCGATACCAACAAAACCACACTGATGGAATTCAAATACAAGACCCGCTATTTTGCCCCGGAGGGAGAGCCGGGTGGGCGCCGCCAGTGCAGCGGCAGAAATGCTGAAGATCTTGTGCTCCGCGTGCCGATGGGTACACTGATACGCGAGCGCGAATCTGGCAGACTGTTGGCTGATATCTCGGACGATGCGCCGGTGGTTATTGCAAAAGGCGGGCGCGGGGGCTGGGGGAACCAGCATTTTGCAACCCCCACCCGGCAGATACCCCGCTTTGCAAAGCCGGGCTTAGCAGGTGAGGAATTTGACGTCCAGCTGGAACTCAAGCTGTTGGCAGACGTTGGTCTGGTCGGTTTCCCTAATGTGGGCAAATCGACCCTGGTCTCTATGGTTAGCGAAGCCAAGCCCAAGATTGCCAATTATCATTTCACCACGCTGACCCCGGTGCTGGGTGTGGTTCGGGTTGATGCTGAAAAAAGTTATGTTATGGCGGATATCCCCGGGCTGATTGAAGGTGCTTCCGAGGGCGTCGGGTTGGGGCATGCTTTTTTGCGCCATGTCGAACGCTGCCGCCTGATGGTTCACGTGGTGGATGTTTCTGGTTGTGAGGGACGAGATCCCTTGGAAGACTTTGATTTGATCAACCATGAGTTGGCAAATTTTTCAGAAGCGCTGGCCGAGCGGCCTATGCTGGTGGCCGCAAACAAGCGCGATATTGCATCTCCTGAACAGGTGGAAAGCTTTACAAAGGTTCTTGAGCAGCGGGGCTACCGTGTGTTTTCAATTTCGGCTGCGACAAATCAGGGCATAGAACCGCTTATGAATGCGATTGCTGCTGAGTTGGATAAGTTGCCGCCGGTGCTGCGCTATGAGCCGGATCCGCTGCCGGTGCTGGAAATTGACCCTGCCGCGCAGCGCGCCTTTGAGATTACCCGCGGTGACGACGGGATATACTATATTAAGGCGAGCTGGCTGCCGTATATCCTCAGCTCTGTCAACATGGACGACTACGAATCGCTGCAATACCTTCAGCGCTCGCTGCGTAGCAGCGGTATCATTGACAAGCTGGAGGAGATGGGCATCAACGAGGGCGATACCGTTGACATTGACGGCTTCGAATTCGATTATCTGAGATAAGGAGCCGATTGATGCTAAACGCAGAAAAAACGCCCGATCTCAAGTTGATCAACCCCTTGACATTGGCTTTTGTCGGCGACGGCGTGTATGAAATGCTGGTGAGGGAAGAAATTGTCAACCGCCATATCAGCCTTTCGGCCAACAAGCTGCATATTCTTGCGGTGGAGATGGTACGGGCGACCGCTCAGGCGCGTGGTTTTGCTGTGATAGCACCCGCCTTGACTGAAGCGGAGATGGCGGTGTTTAAGCGCGGGCGAAACGCTAACGGCGTAACGCCGCCGCGGCATACCTCCGCAGGAGAATATCGTACCGCAACGGGACTTGAAGCACTTTTTGGCTGGCTGTATCTAGGCGGAAACCAACAGCGTATCCGCATGCTGTTTAAAATTATTTTGGACGGGGATTTGCATGAAGCAGGGCAGGACCCCGACAGCGAAGGCGTGGCATTACCTCAAAACTGAATTTTTGGCTGAGACCGCCGCCGCAGCGTTGCTGGCGTTGGGAATATGCGTATTCTCGGCGCCCAACCGCATTGTTGGCGGCGGTCTTTCAGGCATTGCATCGGTGCTCTATATTTTATTCGGATTACCGATTGGAACGCTTAGCCTTGCTATGAATATTCCGCTGCTGCTCTTAGGTTGGCGAATGCTTGGGCGCCGTTTTATCTTGCGGACACTGCGCATTACGGTGATTATGTCTTTTATTATGGATGCCATGACGATGCTGATTCCGCCCTATAATGGAGAGTCGCTTTTGGCGGCGGTATTTGGTGGTGTGTTTTCGGGTGCTGGGCTGGGTATTATTCTGATGCACGGCGATTCAACCGGCGGTACCGATATTATTGTCATGCTCATAAAAAGGAATTGCCCGCATCTTTCGTTCGGCTTTATTGTTTTAATCACTGACTGTGCTGTCGTTCTAATGGCAGCATTGGCTTATCGAAGCATAGACACCATTCTGTATGGCACGGTGATGATCTATGCCTCAACGGTGGTAATCGACCGTATCATTGATGGTGCCGATGCCAGAAAGCTGGTGCTGATTATCACACGGGAAGAAAAGATGGTGACTGAATCGTTACTCGCCGGGCTGGAACGCGGGGTCACGGTGCTCAATGCGTTAGGTGGTTTTAGCCGGGAGCCTATTTCGGTTCTGCTTTGCGTTGTTGATAAGCGGCAAGTTTTTAAGCTCAAGGCGCTTGTTCGCCAAAATGACAGCGGCGCTTTTGTGGTTATCACCCATGCCACCGAAACGCTTGGTGCCGGGTTCAAACAGCTCTTAGATTAACCCACAAGAAATTTTTTTAAGCTACATGATCGACAATAAAGGCATTGCTATTTTTAACGTGCTCAGTTATGATGTGAGATAGATGCAAAACAAAGAAAGGAAGAAAAAGCATGAAATTGACCAAGAGGCAGCTTGTTTTTGGTGCAAGAGGCTTTGTACTGGACGCTGCCGCCTCAACTTTTTGGGCTATCGGTATCAAAATGTTTGCGGTTCCTAATAAGATCGCGCCGAGTGGATTCACTGGCATTACAGTGCTTATCAACTATCTGACTGGACTGCCCATCGGCTCTATGAGCCTTCTGATGAATATTCCGTTTTTGATCATCTGCTGGCGGGTTATCGGCAAGGATTTTGTTCTTCAAACAGTTCGGGTTTTGATTATTTTTACATTGTTGATGGATTTAGTGTTTACCGCACCGCCCGTCTATACCGGAGATCCGCTTCTAGCGGCGTTGTTCGGCGGTGTCTTTTCTGGAATTGGTGGTGGAATCGTCTTTACACAGGGGTCGTCGGGCGGTGGAACCGATTTAATCATCAAACTCATTCGAAAAAAATATCCTTACGTATCTACTGGGCAGCTGGTCGTTGGTATCAACGGCATGATTATGATTCTTGCGTCGGTGGTCTATGGAAATATTGAGGCGGGACTTTATGGCCTTATCATGTCCTTTACCTCCGGCAAAGTGGTAGATACCATTCTAAATGGTGCCGATTCAGCCAAGAGCGTCATGATTGTGACCCACCAGCCGCAACGGATGTCGGACAGCATCATCCATAAGCTGAACCGAAGCGCGACCATACTCAGCGGAACCGGTGCTTATAATCGGGATGATACATATGTGCTGCTGTGTGTGGTTCGCAAGACCGAGTTTTTCCAGCTCAAGCGCCTTATTCGCGAAACTGACCCACGGGCGTTTGTTATTGTAAACGAAGCTAATCAAATTCTTGGGCAGGGCTTTAGGGCGATTGACTCAGCGGACTCTTAAAGCGTAGACCACATAGAGAACATAGGGGAAATGTGGATGCGGATCAGATAATTGTACTGGATCGCGGTCGCATAGCGGAAAGAGGCACCCACGTACAACTGGTGAACAAAAGGGCTTGTATGAGTGATTATACACCATTCAGCAGCAGAGCTTCGGTTGGGCGATATAAT
>DATMYZ010000020.1:0-11000 GCA_035560675.1 Clostridia bacterium | reverse complement strand
CATTACCTTCCAATGGCTTAGAAATAAAGTTCTTGAAGTGCTCTATGGCAGGTGAGGAAAAATGCTCTTTTGACCACAGCAAATAGATTTGGCGGCAAAAACGCTCGTCGGAAATGGGAATGGCTTTGACACGATAAGATTGGAACGACGGAATTTCGGGCATGACCGCTACGCCGAATCCAGCACTTACAAAAGAAGCCATCGAATTGCACTCTTCAGCCTCAAACGCAATTTTGCGGGTAAACCCTAGTGAATCGAATATACTGTTTAGATGCTTGTGTAATCCGCTGCTTGAAGTTATTCCCACAAAGGTTTCTTCACGCATGTCATCAACTGACACCGATTTGCACCCGGCAAGTGGATGATTGTTTGGCACAACAAGATACAACTCTTGAAGATGCACCGGCATAGCGCTGACAGTTTCGTCGCCGGACTCAACTGAAAGTGCCAAATCCAGCTCACCGCGCTTAAGCTTCTGCATAATAACAGAGCTTAAGCCTTGAAAAAATTTAAAGGAAACTGCGCTGTTACCCGGTTGCGTTCGAAAACCCTTAATCACCTTCGGCAGATAATTAAAGCTTAGAGAATAAATATACCCTAGGTTAATCACAGAATTGGATTGCAACATTTGCGACATATGTCGCACTCCCGCATCGACGGCATCCAACGCCTGTGTAGCAAAGGGCAGAAAACCTTGTCCATATTTTGAAAGCACCGTCTGCTTACCACGTTTTTCGAACAGCGGTGCATCCAGTTCCTCTTCGAGCTTTGACAACGCATAGCTTAGGCTTGATTGCGAAATATATAGCTTTTGAGCCGCTTCAGTATAATGAAGTGTTTCGGCCATAACACAAAAATATTTTAATTGCTGTAGCGTCAATGTGGTCTCCTCCTCTTCGTGGCACCCTGTGTTTGTTAGCGCTTCGCGGAGATAGCTATCAAAAGGTTATTTATTATCATACCACTTTTGTAGCAAAAAGACAAAACGAACTTATTTAGCTTTCTTGCCAAACAAGCTCGTTTCTGACTGCTTATACTGATTTTTCAAAAATTTGCAATCTGCCAAATCATTTTTTTAGTTCATTTTCAATAATCAGCGCGTTCATCAAATCCGCACCTGCCTCTTTCTCAATCTCGTTGAGCATGGGAGTCAGGCGGATTTTTAACAGTTCCTGATCATCCCCCGACAAGTTATTAATGGTCAGCCCGTACACTTCTACAGGATTTTTTCGCATGCGTGTAATATTCTCCGCCATTGCCGTATACAGCTCTTCCTTGAGAATTTGCTGGTAATCCTCTGGAAGTGACTCATAGGCTTTCTTATTCATAGCCAGAGAATTATAGGTGACAAAAAACGGGCCATTGAGGGCATAAGGATGAATATCCTGTAATCTACCCATCCGAATAATTTCTAGGGGATTATCTTGCGCCTCCACCACACCCTCTTGCATGGCGTAATACAGCTCACTCCACTCAATATTCTGATAGGGCTCGGCTCCGAGCAACTCCCACAGCCTGACATGAAATCTATTATCAAGTGTGCGGATGCGTAGCCCCTTAAGCTGCTCAAGCGAGGTGATAGAGGACGCGCTGGTCAGCAAGCGGTATCCACTTGATTCTTGAACAAGCAATTCAAACCCAGCCTTACTAAAGCACTTATTAAACTGGCTGTAAAAATCCCCATCATAGGATACGTAGGGCCGGACATATTGCGTGTAGCAGGCCGGAATGTTTATAACCGCCGCTTCAGGCACCAGCGACTGAAAAATGGATGTGTTGGTCGCAGCAATGCTAAGCGTCCCGCTTTGTACGGCACGTATAATTTCCGCATCAGTGCCCAGCTGCCCGTCAGAAAAAATGACCAACTCCAAATCACCATCGGTCCGCTTCTCAATATTTGCAGCAGCCTGATAAACCTTTTTAGAGTAGCTGTTACCTGTAAAGGCTACAGAAAACTGATATGTTGCCTGCTTTTCTTCGGCAGGCTGCTGTAAGGCTTCAGGCACAGGCGGTTCAAGAGACGGAAGCTCGGCTGACGCTGCCGTACAGCCGCAAAGCATCGCCGAAAAGGCCAACAACGCCGCGAACATGCGCCTCATGACTCTCTCTCCTTCTCCTTGCGGTATTGACTGGGTGTCGTGCCAGCAAATTTTTTAAATACACGGTTAAAACTTTGCATTGAGTTAAACCCTGTTTTAAATCCAATTTCCTTAATTGGAATACCGGTCTGGCGCAAAAGCAGCTTGGCATTTTCTATACGGTAAAGGTTGAGTGTATCAACAAAATTCTCCTCGCCGCTCGAATAAAACAACCGGCTTAGATAATTTGGATTGATACCAATATAAGCCGCTACTTTGGAAAGGGACAAATCGCTGTCGGAGCAATGCAGAGAAATATATTCCTTCGCCTGACGAATGTAGCGGTTTTTACTCTTTTGCCCGTAGACGCCAAGGGTTGTCAAGGCAACCTGAGCGGCATCCAAAAATGATGCGTTCAAGATCTCCTCGTTATAGGGCGGTTTAAGCGCGTAATAAGGTTCAAAAGCCGCCATTTCTTGCTCCGTAGCACGAAATGTCACCAAACGCTCGGTCATAGCATCAAGCATACGGTCAAATCGCAGCTTAAGCGCACTGGTGTTGGCCGTTTCCGACTGCGCCAGACGGATAAAATTCTCCATAGCGGCATCGGCCAGTCGACGGTTACCATCCAACACCAGATCAATAATCTCGCTCTGCTGGTCCTGGTCGCCAAAACGCTCTGGCCATTCGTTTTCAGCAGAGGAGCTGTCCTCAAAGTGCTGGTAGCGCTGATAGTTTAAATCCTTTTCAGCTAGCTCATAACAATAAAAAAGATTTGAAATACCAAGCGTCGGCTTTGAAAGGCCGGCAAACAGCCTGAATTCCGTTTCTTTCATGCGGTTTAAGATTTCTTTTTCAAGCCCAAGCACCATATTTTTGACCGAGATGACCGACGCGTCGGCATCAAAGCCGAGAATAAAGATAAAGTGGTTGTTTTCGGTGACCACCCAGTCAAATCGAAAATTGTCCATCAATGAAGGCGTTATATTCTCCAACGCCTGATAAATCAGATTGATCTCAATTTCTGAGCAATCCTCCCCTTGCAGGGTGGTGGCAGACAGCGCCATGACCATATATAAGTCGTCATAGGCGAACGGGCAATGCGCAGACGACATCGTTTCTTGAATGTATGCAGCTTCAATCTCGCGCCCGAACAATAAATTTTTATAGAGCTTTTCTCGGATGGTCGGCGCAATACTGGCCAGCTGCTCTGACAAAGCGTTGCGCTGCTGCATGGCGTTCGCGTATGCGGTCTGCAC
Organism: Clostridia bacterium; assembly: GCA_035560675.1. Taxonomy (GTDB): domain Bacteria; phylum Bacillota; class Clostridia; order Oscillospirales; family Ruminococcaceae; genus Yanshouia. The sequence continues at coordinate 7,663 of DATMYZ010000020.1, read as the reverse complement.
CACCGAAAGTTCGTCCTGACCTTTCATCGATCCGGGTGAGACATCGCTGTTCATCACCATCTGAAAAAGGCGGCTGATCGGGCGATAGATATGGTAGGTAACATTGGTAGCAAGAAAAATGCTCATCAAAATAAACACAATTGCCAGCGGAGCAGTCATGATGATTGCTCTGCCCACGCCAAAGCCTTCAGTTTGAATTGGGCCCGTAAATCGGTAGCTCCATGAGGTCATCGGCGATGTAAAAGAGAGCGTGAAAGGCTGAAAGACGACCGGCCGTTCATCCTCCTCAAAAAGCGGGAAAAGTGGGTAGTAGTTTGACGAAACAACCTGTACGGAATCGGGGTCGAACTGAATAATTGGCGTAAACAGCTCATACATGTCTAGAACGACCAGAATACCGCCGTTATTTTCCGGCGTGGGAAACTGCTGAAACAGTGCTGCCTGGCCGTTAATCGTCACCAGTGTTGCACCGCGTACACCCTCATCTTTTAGCAAAGTGGACTGGGTGCCATCCCGTTGCAAAAATGAGCTGTAAATGAAATTAGAAAGATTGGAAACACTGCCGTTGGAGCTGTAGACCGCGCCCTGACTGTTCACTACGAGATGTGCTGAGGCCACCATGCCATTGGTTCTCTCGAAATTTTCCAGTGTTTTGGCAACGGACGAACGCTTGAGATAATCAGCATCTTCAGGCAGAAGCATCAAAGAGATAACATCCCCGTTGTAAAGTATCTGTTCCATAGCCGAGTTAATCTCGTTTAACGTATGGTCAATCTGTACGCTGGCCGTGCTGAGAATCTGTCTTTGAATCTCAACCGAGCGCTGCTGAAAAATTTGGTACAAATATCCGTACACAAAATAATAGACCACCGCAAACATTAAGAGCGACATGGACATCAGGATAATAAATATTTTGTAGAAAAGCCTGTTCTCCCGATACTTGCTGATAAATTGCATTAATACACCTGCCGAAATCGTATTTTGCCGTTTAAAGGCCAAAGCTTCAGCCCGTGATAAAAGCGTTTTGCTAAAGCTGATTTAGCGGCATCGCGGACATATGTGCGGCTTTTTGAATTCTTTTATAATGCCGCGATTAGCAGGGATGTCTTTTTAAAAAGCGCTATGGGACGTCTGCATCCATAAAGCTGAACGCCACTAATTAATTGAGACTCTGTTTTGTGCATTTCAGCGGCAAAGGGGGCAACAAGCCCCCTGACGTTAATTCTCCTGCTACTAAACCGGTCAATTCACTTATAGCGAACTACAATATCCAGCCAAAGCCACGGCAAAACAACCCGCTACTTTAATGCCTGGGGCAGTCAATGTTTCCAGTTTTCCTTTGAAAACAGCATAATCATCGGGAATATCTCCAGCCTTCCAAAAAGCATATCGAGGGTCAGCACAGCTTTTGAAAGCATTGACAGACTGGAGTAGTTACCCATCGGGCCGACAACATCCAAACCCGGGCCGATGTTGTTGATACAGGATATAACCGAAGTAAAAGTGGTCTCCATACTATAATTATCCAGCGTAAGGATACCCATTGACGTCGCACAAATAATAGTATACACCGTCATAAACGCATAGGTGCCCCGTACGACGCCGTCTTCGATTTTTTTGCCGTCCATGCGGGGTGGGCGAATGGCACGCGGATGTGCCAGCGTCAGTATTTCGCTTTTGGCCGCTTTACCCAAAATCAGCAAACGCATCACTTTGATGCCACCGCCAGTAGAGCCCGCAGACGCGCCGATAATCATCAGGCCGACCAAGATATAACGAGAGAGCTGTGGCCACAGGTTAAAATCTGCCGTCGCAAAACCGGTGGTTGTCATGATGGAAGCAACCTGAAAAAACGAATCTAGAAAAGCCTTGCCGAAACCTGCATACATCGGGCGGATATTGAGGGTGATGGTAGCCACGGCAACCGCGATTATCCCCAAGTAAGCGCGCAGCTCTTCGTTTTTATACGCAAGGCCCATCTTACCGATAAGAAGTAGGTAGAAAATATTAAAGTTAATGCCAAACAGTACCATAAAGATGCCGATAACCGCTTGAATATAGGCGCTGTCATAGGCTGCTATGCTGCTGTTCATAGTGGAAAAGCCGCCGGTACCGGCGGTGGCAAACGAATGTGTAAGGGCGTCGAACAGGCTCATGCCGCCTGCCAGCAACAGCACAATCTCGACGATAGTCATAACGATGTAGATGCCGTAAAGAATGCGGGTGGTAACGCGAATGGTCGGCGAAAGTTTGCCCACTGTGGGGCCGGGACTTTCCGCGCGAAACAAGTGCAGCGTCTCACCGCTGCCCTGGCTGTGAGGCACTACTGCCAGCATGAATACCAGAACACCCATGCCACCCAGCCAGTTAGTGAAGCAGCGCCAGTACAAAATGCCCCTGGGCAGCGCTTCTACGTCAGAGACAATGCTCGCGCCAGTTGTGGTAAAGCCCGACATCGTTTCAAACCAGCAGTCCATAAAATTAGGGATTGCGCCGCTGATAAAAAAAGGAAGTGCGCCAAAAAGAGAAATGGCAATCCAGCCGAGTGCAACAGTGACAAATCCTTCTCGGGCATAGATGCTTTTAATGTTGTCCGAAACCCGTGTCAACAGAAAACCCAGCACCAGCAGCATCAATATCGTCACAACAAACGCCTGAATTGCAGCCTTCTCGCCATAGCCCAGTGCTATTAGCAGCGCGGGGATCATAAAAAGGCCCTCAAGCTTCAAAATATGCCCTATGTAAATGGCAATAGCGCGCAAATTCATCAGTTAAGTCCTCACTTTATATCATTCGCTGGGTTAAAATATTGTTTAGCAAAAATGTCGTTCAGACTTGAAACCGCTTCTGGTTGAGCATGCATAACCACAACGACATTGTCCCCCGCTTTGATGCAAGTGGTACCATTGGGAATAATCACATGGTTGGCACGAATGATGCTTGCAATCAGCGTATTAGACTTAAGCTCCAAGTCAGCCAATGGAATATCCTGATAACCGGCTCCTTCCGATACGGTAAAGCCGAGTGCCTCTACCCTGCCATCCGCCATGCGGTAAAGAGTATCGACACTGTCGCCTTCGGTAGCAGCCCCAACCGCACGCACATAGCGCACAATTTCGTTGGCGGTCAGCAGCTTGGGCCGAACAATGGTATCAACCCCGATGTTTGAAAACGCCTCGGTAAACTCAAGACGGTTCATCTTGGTGATGGTTTTTGGCACGCCGATATGATTAGCCAGCATAGAAATGACCAGATTTTCTTCGTCGATGCCGGTCAGCGTTACCACGGCATCCATCTCACGTATACCTTCGGAATACAGCACGTTTTCTTCCGTGCCGTCTCCGTTGATGACAAGCGCCTTGGGTAAAAGCTCTGAAAGCTCTTTGCAGCGATTTTTCTTTTCTTCAATAATTGTCACATTGACGTTTACTTTGATAAGTCTGGCTGCCAAATAAGCGGCGATGCGACTGCCGCCGATAATCATGACCTGACGCACTTTTTTATGAGCGATCTTCAAAACATTAATCAGTTCGACAAGCTGCGCCGTTTCAGCTGCAACGGTAATCTTGTCCTCGGCCTGCAGGCAGAAGCTGCCAGACGGGATATAGACCTCGTTGTCGCGTTCAACGGCGCAAATCAGCGCATTCATATTCCAGATATCGGACATGCTGTCAAGTCGGCGCCCCACCAGAATGTTATCCGGCTTTAAGCGTATCTCAACCAGCTCCACAAGTCCCTTGGCAAAGGAATCTCGCTTTAAAAACGACGGGAACTGCAGCAGGCTGAATATTTCTTTAGCCGCCGCTTTTTCAGGATTGATCGAAAACGACAGCCCCAGATCTTCCTTGAGAAATCCGAGTTGCTGGTCATATTCGGGGTTGCGCACCCGCGCAACCGTATTTTTGCAGCCAAGCTTTCTGGCCACAAAACAGCAGAGCAGATTAATTTCATCGCTGGAGGTCGCGGCAATTAAAAGGTCGCTGTGCTGCGCGCCGGCAGTCAGCTGCACTTCGACAAGCGCGCCGTTGCCTTCAACAACAGCGACATCAAGGCTCTCCTGCGTTTCCTGCAACGTGTCCAGATTACTATCAATAATGGTGACATCGTGCCCCTCACCGGATAAAATCTTGGTCAAGGTATGTCCGACTTTGCCGTCTCCGACAATTACAATCTTCATCATTCGTTAATTCTCCAATTGGGCCGTTGGGCCGCCGTTAATTGCATATATTGACATATATTTTGATTATAGCCTAAACCCCCTGTTAAATCAATGCCGGAATCAAGTTGCGCTCCGCATTTTGCGGGTGAAATTTCGGCCATTCAATGACGAACATCACGCCATTACCGGTGCATAACCATTGTCAGCACCAACATAATCAGCGGCTGATGCAACAGATATATTATAAGGCTCCCGCGCCCCAATATACTCAGTGGCGGTAGGTCAAAGCGCAAAGCTAAGCGCACATGACTGTTAGTTTCTATGCAACACCACAAAAAATCACCGAACGCAAAAAGAAAAAACCATGGAACTATCGGAAAGTAATCGCTGGAAGAAAAACCTGCTGACGGAAAGCCCAGAATAAACCCACCCGGAATAATATAGAGATAATCCGGTAATCCCATCAGGTTGAGGCCTTCAAAGCCTAGAGAACCGTGACCGGTGTTTCGAGTCACGAAAAACAGCACTGCGCTGACAGTCGCGGCAAGGCGCGGATCAACGTCCCTTAACAGATGGCTCACCGGTATCATCAGTAAGGCGGCTGCGCCCAGAAAGCTCAACACCCCCATCACAATGAGTTGCGACGGCATAAAAATGGCGGTTATCAGCGAAATAATCAACCCACACGCCGAAACGACAAGCCCTTTTTTAAGTGGGTTGTGCCCAAAATGCCAGCTGACACCGGACAGCAGAATAAAGCTCCAGCAGATTGACTGCTGCCAGAGATACCCCGGGGTGTCAAAGTACCATGGCAGAGCGAGGCCATATATGGCGACAAGATCATAGGTGGTGTGATAACAGATCATACTTAAAATCGAAAAACCCCTCAGTGCATCCAGCAGGGCGTATCTGGCAGACCCTTTCATAGAGGTCCCTCCAATAAATTAAAGATATGGGGCAGATATAAAAAAGAAGCGCCTGTGCGCTTCTTTTTTTGCGCCCGCTGCTACCCATTATAGCGCGTTGCGGACAGAAAATACAGAGATGTTAAAGCTTTTGCACCGCCGACAGAATAATTTGTGCCGCGCCCTCAATGCCAAACCGGCTGCTGTTGACGGCGAGACCGTAGTTTTTAGCTTCGCCCCAAACCTCACCGGTGTAGTGGGAATAGTAATTAGCCCTTTCTCGGTCGCGGCGCTGCATCTCAGCTTCGGCAGCCTCTGGCCGAATGCCGTATTCGGCAGTACAGCGCTTTATTTTATCATCTAGTGCGCCGCTGATAAACACCGATAAATGCTCGGGAACATCGCGCAGAACATAGTTGGCACAGCGCCCCACAATCGCACAGCCACCCTGCGACGCCAACTCTCGGATCACTTTGCACTGAGCTGAAAACAGCGTATCACGGTTGGTGATCGCCTTGCCGCCGTTAAGCCAAGGGGGTACGCTGCCGCTGATCGCAATTTGAAACAGCATGCTCTGGGTGATGCGTTGATCGTTTTCAGCCACAAAGTCCAGAGAATAGCCGCTTTTCTGTGACACCAGCTCAACGAGTGTTCTATCATAGAACGCTATGCCCAATGCTTTGGCAACCTGCTCGCCAATCTGTCTGCCGCCGCTGCCAAACTCGCGGCTGATCGTAATAACCAGCTGTTTCATACCTTTTCTCTCCTTCTTAAAATACATTTATTTTTGATTGGGCAGCGTCACTGTAAAACACGCGCCCTCCCCTGTGTCGCTTATAACCGATATATTACCACTGCAAAGCGCTACGATGCGTTTGACCAGGGCCAGCCCCAAGCCGTTGCCCTCGGCGGCGCGGGTGTGATCACCTTGATAAAACTTCTCAAAAATATGGGACTGCATCTCAGGCGAGATACCGACGCCTGTATCTGATACCGCAACCGTCACCAGTCCGGCCTGCTCCATTAGCCTCACCGAGACCGTTCCATAATGCGGCGTAAACTTGATAGCGTTGCCCAAAAGGTTCAGCCAGACCTGCAACAGCAGTTCCTCGTTTCCGTAAAAGGTCACCGGCATCAGCTCTATATCCAGCTCAATGGCCTTTTTAGCCCACTGGCCCTCCAGCAGGAGAAGCGCTTGGCGCAGCTGCTCGTCAAGCGAAAATCGAGTTTTACTGGGGATGATCTCTTGGTTTTCGAGCTTTGAAAGCCGTAGAATATTGCTGGTGAGCATCGAGAGCTTCTGTGTGCTTTGAATAATCAGCTGTGTATATTCCTCACGGTCGGCGTCGGTGAGATTTCCGTTTTGCAACAGCGTCGCATAGCCTTCTATGGCGGCAATCGGCGTTTTAAATTCGTGCGAAACATTGACGACAAAGTCATTTCTCAGCGTTTCTATACCGTTTAATTCCTGCACCATCACGTTAAAGTTGCGCAGCATTTCTCGAACCTCTGGCAGCCCTCTGTCCGTCTGCATATGTACGTCAAAATTGCCTCGGGCAATTTCTTTGACCGCTTCGCTTAGTTTATTCATCGGCTGGGTAATCTTATGCCCGACCAACGCGGAAACGACTGTTCCAACCAGCACGGCCGTAAACAAAAAACTAACAAGAGGCATGACCGGACTGCGGCGATTTAGCGACAGCAAGCCATGTCTTTCCATCATAACGAATATTCCGGTCGAGGCAAAAGCCGAAAAGCTCATGATCAAAAAAACTGAAATGACAAAGCTGCCCCAAAGCGTAAGATCTCTTTTAGCTTTCATTGCGTTTCTCCGCCTTATAGCCCAGCCCGCGCACCGTGATAATTTCAAAGTCGTCGTGATCTCTGAACCGCTCGCGTAGGCGGTTGATGTGCACATCCACGGTGCGGGCATCGGTGGCCGAATCCATGCCCCATATTTCATCCATCAGCTGCTGCCGGGTAAATATCTTGCCGGCATAAGCTAAAAGCTTATACAACAAATAGAATTCCTTTTGCGGAAGCAGCTCGTTAATCCCGTCGCCGCTGACAGTCAGCGCGTCATAATTTAACGTGAGATTGCCACAGATAATTTGGCGCTCGCTGATAATTTTGGCACGCCGCAGCAGGGCGCCGATGCGCAACAGCATTTCGTTTACATCAATGGGCTTTACCATATAGTCGTCGGTACCCGCCAAAAATCCGCGCTGCTTGTCAAAGAAAGTTTCACAGGCCGTCACCATCAGCACCGGCAGGGCATACCCGGCATCGCGCAACGACCGGGTCAGCTCGCAACCGTCCATATTGGGCATTAGAATATCGCAGATCATCAAATCGACATACTCGCGTTCTAAAACCGCCAGCGCCTGCCGGCCGTCCTCAGCGCCCGTGACATGATATCCGTTTTTAATAAGCACTGTGCATAAAAGCTGACGCAGCTTTGGCTCGTCTTCCACAACCAAAATATGAAACATCCGCCTTACCCCCACTAAAATGCCACCGCATCCTTTTCTTATAAAAAGGGTAACATTTTTAAATGAACTCAATGTTAACTTTTAAATAGGGTTACAGTTTTTACACA
>DATMYZ010000019.1:0-2773 GCA_035560675.1 Clostridia bacterium | reverse complement strand
TTATTGTGATATCTGACAAATCTTATTCCGCTGATAATTGCATAAAAGTCCAGAGAAATTGCTGAAAACTCCTTGCTAATCAGCAATTTTTAAATAAAGAAAGAAAAACTCTCCCTGACTTTGTAACAAGTCAGGGAAACGGCGTGGGACATTGGCGTTCCTCTTCATTGCGACGGCGCCTGCACTGTGTTATAATTATCCATGATAATTTTCGCTACCAAACGGTAACGATAAGGAGGAATATCAATTGCAGTATTCGCACGAAGTTGAACAGATGCAGCAGGTGCGCTGCCTGCACTGTCATGGCCCTTCACCTATTCCCGAAGAAGGCAAGTGGATCAGAGCCAAGGAGATCACCGACATTTCGGGACTGTCGCACGGTGTGGGTTGGTGTGCACCCCAGCAGGGCACCTGTAAGCTGACTTTGAATGTCAAGGACGGCATTATACAGGAGGCGCTGGTTGAGACCATCGGCTGTTCCGGCATGACCCATTCTGCGGCAATGGCGGGGGAGATTCTGCCCGGAAAAACTATTCTTGAAGCGCTCAATACCGACCTGGTATGCGATGCTATCAACGTGGCCATGCGTGAGATTTTTAAGCAGCTGGTTTATGGACGTACCCAAACTGCTTTTTCTGAGGGCGGATTGCCGATAGGCGCTTCGCTGGAGGACCTTGGTAAGGGACTGCGCAGCCAGACCGCGACTATATTTTCGACCGGTGCCAAGGGCGTGCGCTACCTTGAGATGGTTGAAGGGTACATTCTTGAGATGGCGCTTGACGAAAATCGCGAAGTCATCGGCTATAAGTTTGTCCGCGTGGGCAAAATGCTTGAGGACATCCGCCACGGTGTGGACGCAAAGACAGCCTATGATAAAAACATAGGAACCTACGGTCGGTATGAAGGCGCGGCCTCCTACATCGACCCTAGAGAACTCTAAGGGGGGTGCTGCAAAATGGTTAAATTTGAAGGAATGGAGCGCAGAATAGACAAAATTAATACCTGTCTGGCTGCCAACGGCTTTGAAAGTCTGGAGGACGCTAATGCGCTTTGTTTAGAAAACGGAATAAATGTGGATTATATCGTCAAAGGCGTGCAGCCCATTGCGTTTGAAAACGCGGTGTGGGCGTATACGTTCGGCGTTGCTATTGCGCTGAGAAAGGGCGCCAAAAGCGCTGTTGAGGCGGCAAGTTTGATCGGCAACGGCCTGCAAGCCTTCACCGTACCTGGCTCGGTGGCCGAGGAACGCGGCGTCGGACAGGGCCACGGCGACCTGGGTGCCATGCTGCTGCGCGAAGAGACCAAATGCTTCTGCTTCCTGGCAGGCCACGAATCATTCGCAGCCGCTGAGGGTGCGATCGGTATTGTAAAAACCGCCAACAAGGCGCGCAAAACGCCCCTTAAGGTCATTTTAAATGGCCTGGGCAAGGATGCTGCTTATATTATTGCGCGTATCAACGGCTTTACCTATGTGCAGACAGAATATGATTTTTCCAAAAATGAAGTGTCGATTGTCGCTGAGCGGCCGTTTTCCAGCGGAGAGCGTGCGGCAGTGCGCTGCTATGGTGCCAATGAGGTGCTTGAGGGCGTCGCTATTATGAAGCTTGAACACGTTGACGTTTCTATCACTGGCAACTCGACCAACCCGACCCGCTTTCAACATCTGGTCGCTGGCACTTATAAAAAATGGGCAATTTCCAACGATGTACGCTATTTTTCGGTCGCCTCGGGCGGTGGCACCGGCAGAACGCTGCATCCTGACAATGTGGCAGCGGGTCCGGCTTCGTATGGCTTGACTGACTCTATGGGAAGAATGCACGGTGATGCGCAATTCGCTGGCTCATCTTCAGTGCCTGCGCATGTGGATATGATGGGTCTGATCGGCATGGGCAACAACCCCATGGTAGGAGCTACCGTCGCTTGCGCTGTGGCGGTGAGCGAAGCTCTAAGTAAACGGCATTAAGATTGGTGATGCCCAAGTGCCCGACGGCACGGTTTACTGGCTAGATCAAGGATTCTTTGCATTTGAAATATGCATAGAGCAGTTGGACTTATTCCTGAAAAAACAGGCGGCGGAAAAGGAGGAATAATCCTTTTCCGCCGCCTGTCTGCAATTATATTCATTTATATGGTGGCGAATTGGCGATATATGCAGCGCCGTCTATGTTTCGTTTATATGTCTGAGCGGTAAAAGATGACTACAATCGAAGGCGCATTTGTGCAATTTCATCCACGGCTTCTTCGAGAATTTTACGAATACGGGTAGCTTCGTACTCATCGGTAAAATAAGGGTCGGCATTGGCAAAATATCGAATGACCAGCATAAGTGTGCCATAGGCGGCATAGGCCAAAACCGTTGTGAGCAGCAGGTAAACCGCACTGCCTAAAAGCAATGAGCCCGGCGTCAAATATCCGCTGCAAAGCATCATGGTGGTGCAACTTATTGTTCCACCTGTTAATGCGGCCAGCAGACTGCGTGCAATGAATCGGCCTTTCTCAAGGTAGTGAAGGCGCGTGACTAGTGCCTGGGGCTCCTTGTTGTCGTCATAATATAGTGCGATGTATTCCAGCATCGTTTTTCGTTTGTTTTCAAAAGATTCTTGTGCCGGAAGTTGTGCGCGGTATCGGTTCATCAACCTGGTGATGGCATCGTTTTTAAACCTCATTGTCATCAACTCCATAAATTGGGCGTAATTGCAAACCATGCGCCGCAATTGCCTTAAACCAGGCTGGATGGGGTAAAACAGGGCTGTTTCCTAGAATTGTTATCATA
>DATMYZ010000018.1:0-2769 GCA_035560675.1 Clostridia bacterium | reverse complement strand
TAAAGAGCTGATTGACTCCATGTGTATTCTCTATCAGGAATCCAATGGTATATTTGGATATAGACGGATGCAGCTTAATTTGAAGCGCCGATTCAACTTGCACTACAATAAAAAACGCGTTTACAGAATCATGAAAGTAATCGGGATGAAGTCGGTGATTCGCCGAAAAATGCCCAATTATACAAAATCAACGCCGGAGATAACGGCGGAGAATATCTTGAACCGCAAGTTCACTGCCAAAAAACTAAATGAGAAGTGGTTAACGGATGTTACTGAGCTCAAGTAACAAGCTTAACGGCTTGGTTATCAAGCTGGAAAACGGCGAAGAAAAGGAAACCGCCGCCAAGTTAAAGGCCGCATTAAAAACGGTGCTGACCGCTACCATCGAAAAGCTGTAACGAACATAAAAATCCTGTCCGCTGATAAAAAGCGGGCAGGATTTTGCTATATTTACATACGCCAAATTCGCAATCGTTTGCGAATTTGAGAGCCGCCGAAGGCGCTGCCTTTGGAATCCGCGCGCTTTTGAAAAAGCGCGACCAGAATTTTACGGAATACCACTTTGAGCAATCAGCCAATAATCTCCTGCACATTTTCCAGCTTGTTGATCCGGCTCAGCAGCGTAATAACTTCATCGGGCGTCATGTCGCGAGTACCCATATACTGATCACAGATGGCCCCCATCTGAACGAGCCGGTGCGTACGTGCCCGACGCAACTCGTCCGGGCTGGCCGGTGCGTCGATAATCTCGTTGCTGGTCGGTGCCCTGGGTACAACTGCGACGGTTGGCCGGGTGACAGTCGCCGGCATCATTGCTGCGGCCTGCTGTTCTCGCTGGTATTCTTTATAGAGCCGGTTCATCCGGTCAAGTATTCTTTCGCCCATTTTAACGCCCCCAGTCGTCACGCTTTGGTTCATTAAGGCCCCGATTCACCGTGCGCTCTTCGTTGAGCCGGTCGGCTTCTATCTGCGCCACAGCAAGCTTATTTTTGATATTTATCCGTTCAAGCTGAATATCTATTGTCTTAACACAGCCCTTCAGCGCATCAATCAGCAGTGTTTTATCTGCGGTGTTATAGGCTTCTTCGCGCTCTTTATCCAACTTCTCATCCATCTTGCCAATGACCCCATAGAAGAACGCGGTTAAACTGTGGCATTCTAAACGGTCAACGTCGTCTTGCTCGTCCACCTTTTCTTTTCTAAGCACGTCGGCTTTGGCGCGCAATGTCTCACGTTGAGTATATAATTCCTTTAGAAAATCCACCACCTCTGGCTCTGAGGCGCGTTCTACGCGCTCTACGTATAAAGGCCGTAGCAGCTCTCTGGCACGTTCCGTTGGCAGGTAAGGACATTGCACCAATAGCCGGTCGAATTTGCTATATGTCGCGAAGAAAGAACCTATTCCAAACACGCCGGCCGCAGACATTAAACCACCAATTGCCGCAAATGGCGGGTACATAGATACAACGGCGACGCCACCGCAGATGGCCAAGATGGACGTATCTAAAAGCGTTGCTTCTTTTTTTGATTTAGTAGACATTAATTCACTCATACTGTCACCACCTCGACAAAATAATGCAGGGCGACTGAGTACAATATAAATGCAATCGCTCTGCGATTGTGTGCAGCTCCTCTGGTGGTTGATTTGCCGTCGACACCGGGGGAGTATTTTTATAGCAGTTCATCTTTGATACCGCCGCTATCTTCTTTTTTCTGGCCTCTTAAATAGCCTGCCAGTATGTCTTTAACCCAGTTGCCTTTTCCGCTGTGGCTGCATATCTCGTCATACAGCCACTTTTCGCTTTGCTTGAAAGTTAAAAGAACTTTTAGCGGTTTGTCTGCCAAATCATTTCACCTACCTTTCTAAAACCGATTGCATTTGCAAACTGGCTGTTTTCCATTAAAGAAACGTGTTTGAACCGCCTCTCAAACGCCTTTTTAAGTATTTCGCCGCCTCCGCCGCAGAGGTAAATGCTTGTTGTTTTATAGGGGTAGTTAAGCCTTATTGCCTCGCAAATTCTTTCGACGTGCACGGAAATAGTCGGGGCCAAAAATGATATATCTCGCGGCTCTCCCTCGATTGTAAGACCGCGAATTAAAATGTTTTCTGCGTACTTAGCTGGAAGCGTTAAATCGTAGTTAGCGTTAACCTGTTCAATAATAGCTGAGTACAACACAAGCATGCCGTCATAGAGCGTGCAGCTTTTTTCCAGCTTTCTCTTGTTGCCAGACACACCGAAAAAAGCAATATCTACAGTTCGGCCGCCTATGTCTACTAGGATCGCGTCGCCAGGTATGTTTTGACTATAAAGCGCTCCTGCGCCCTGCGGGTAGATTTTAACATCATCAATATAAATAGTGCGCCTGCATTCATCGACTACAACTGTTTTATAGCGGTTATCTAAGATCATCTTTTTAAACGCCGTCTCTTGTGTCTGGTATTGGCCTATCGGCAGGCCTGTCACCAGTTTTACACTGTCGTTTGCGGGCAGTTTGCCAAGGGCATACATTAAACATGCCTTAGTTACGTCGCTGTCAATTTTATTGACATCTACCGTACCGATGCCCTCGCCCATGAAATAGGTTTGCTCATCGAATGTAATTTGCTTTCCGCCTAATATTGGTTTTGACTGCGTGCACATGCTAGGGAAAATATCGCCGTCACTGGTCTTGGTATAAGTATAGCCGAGGTCGATGCCTACAATTGTCATAAATAATCATCCTTTCTCGCCATAGTTTTATTAGTACACTATATGCAATGGATATCAA
>DATMYZ010000017.1:0-4500 GCA_035560675.1 Clostridia bacterium | reverse complement strand
GGATAATAAAAGCGACAATGAAAAACAAAAAAAGGCTGGAAACCGCCAACGCATGCTTATCTTTGTGATCGACCGCATAGCGGCTTAAATCTGCTTCGAACTCAACGCCGCAATAATAGACGCCCTCTTCGTCGGTGAAGGCCCTGACAACCTTTGCGCCGATTTTAACCTGCATCTCATAGCCTTCGGGCATCGTTCCCGCCTTGATGCGGAATTTCAGCTGAATCACCTGGGCCTTGCACAGGGCTTCAAGCTGAGCCTCGCCGGAAAGTCGAAGCAACATTCCGGTTGAAGAAATATCCACCCCCTGTATTTTCAATGTCTTGTTCCGCCCGTAAGAAAGACGGCACTTGGCAAGGACCCGAATATCAGCCTGATAACGAATGCCTGCTTTGCTCTTTAAAATAAATTCATCAAAACTTGCGCTACCAGCATAGGTGCTACCCCGCCGGTCCGCATTGCTTCTTTCTCCGCTTTCGTCCGGCACATTGGCCAGCAGTCTCCGGTCCTGCCTGGGGTTGAGCAAGGTATCCGAAGACTCTTTCTTTGCTTGCTCCTTCTTTAGCGCAGACGTCGTTTTCATGCTGCGCACCCCCTTTTTACTGTAGCGTTTAGACCATTTTTAAAGATAGTCACTGAGTCTGGCAAAGGTAAATCTGTTCTCAACAGGCTGTGCCTCATTCCAAGTAAGAAATTTATCCAGCGCTTCCGGCGTGTACCGGGCTGTGTCGGACATATGCATAACCACAATGCTTCCGGCAGAAATTTTTCTAAGTTCATCCTGGCCGGAAATCGTCATCCCGACGGTGAACAGCTTAAACAGCGCATCAGCACTGCCTGCTTGATAATCCCCCGTGCTGAAATCTCCGCTGATGCTATAAGTATAACCACAGTCAAATATCGTTTCCAAGCCTTTTTTGCTGACAGCCAGCGTCGGCGGTCTAAACAGCGTAGTCAGCACCGGTTTGCCCTTTTCGTTGCGCAAATCGCCCACCACGCTCTGCAACACCTGATAAGATCGGGTAACATCCTGACTGAGCGTCTGCGCCGCTTCAGGCGTTATGCTCGCAAATTTGTTCTCCACAGTATAATCCGCAAGCGGCAAGTGGGTGTCTGTATGGCTGGCAATTTCATGAGCCTGCACACCAATTTCGCGCAGCAAATTAGGGTTGGCACCAACATAGGCGGTGCGCACAAAGAAAGTGGCCTTGACATGGTGTTTAGCAAGCACATCCAAAATAGGGTTAATTGCTCTGTCAGTACCCCAGTCGTCAAAGGTCAAAAAAATGACATTGGCGCCTTTGGTGTCAATCTTCCCGGCTGTATCCATCATCGAAAGCTCTTTTTTGGCGAATCCGGGTAGCTGTTCTCCGGTCGACACATCGGGGTTACCAACATATCTATCCCAGATGTATTGAGACTGCGCCAGCACCGATTTACTTTGCATGTGCCCCGAAAAAATCCTGTTCTTCACTTCAGGCAAAACCCTGTCATCGGGCACCGGGTACAGATAAGTGCCCGCGCTGCCCGCAAGATGCGATACCCCCTTGAGCGCATAAACCGCACCGTTGGTCACATTCGCCTGGTTCTGTAAAACGGTTGTATAAAGAAGCTGCAAAACCTGTGCGGCAAGGCCGCTCTGCTGCTGGTCATAGTCCATTCTAAAATACAGAATTTGCCCGCGTTTCATCGTATAGTTTGCACTTGCAAACAAGGACGCGATAATATCTTGTGCGCTTCCCTTGCGACCGCTTGTATCTACAACGCTAGAATACCCGACAAGGCGCAGCCCCATGGCGGAAACCGCCTCTCGCACCTCTGCGGGCACCGCGTCGTATACCTGACATGCAAGCCGCACATCTGTATTATAACGAAGCAACATCAGACTTTGCACCAGATAAAGCTGTTCGCACACCGAGGCATAATCCAACCCCTTTTTGGGTAAAATCGCCGCACCGATTTCGTGACCCGCCACCAGAAGCTTTTTTATGGTGTCGGGTCGCTCGTTGATATCCTGCTCTGAGATAAAAAAAGTCCCCTGTGCCCCAAGCCGCCCCATCATGGCCAGAACATTGTCTAGCGCTTCCTGATCGCCAAGGCCGTAAAAGGTCAGTGCCGCCGCCCGCTCGGTCGTATAAACCATATTAAGCTGGCCTGCTAACCCGCCCTGATTTTGCTGCCGGTACTGCAAATATTGTGCCTGTCGCGATTCCCGGTCGAGCGCGAAGGATTTGGCACTTTGCAGCGATGTTGGCAAAACAATTTGATAGCCAATCTCTCCGGCGGCTTTAAGTACCCATTCAATGGCTTGCAAGAGCTGTTTCTCCGCATCGCTTGCCGTCAGGCCGCTGTCGTCAATTCCTGCCTGGCGTTCGCCGGGCATATAGGCATCCTTTGTGCTGGATCCGTATTCAGCCTCATCGAGCACACCCGACAGCTTAATAGTCAGAATGCTGCCCTTTCCCAGCCGGGATACATATCCCAGAGCGGACTCATAATCTTTAAAGCTCTGGTAACTGATGTATTTATTACTTTGAATAGCGTATTTAAACCCAGCGGCCGCGGCTGCAGATAGAACCTCGTCGTTATAAACGGTAGAGCGGCATTTAATCAAATCAGGGTTTTTACCGAGAATGTCACCTAAGATAACTCTTGCATGAGCAAAATCGGTCACAAGCGCCTGCGCGCTCTTTTCTTCCATGTGTGTTTGGCCGTACAGCGTGCCGCATCCGACTGAATGCCCTTTTTCCGCGATTTTCAGGACAATATCCTCGCCTTCAGCCGCTTCCATACCGGTCATGAAGAAGGCGGCCTTCACCTGATACTGATCCAAGATCGACAGCACTTGCGCCATGGCGTCTGAAGATGGAAACCCGTCGAATGTCAGGGCGATCACCTTATCCACCGCCTCTACGCCGGAGAGCAGCGCCGCCTGATCCGTCGGGTGCTCTGAAAGATTGGTCAAAGCCTGCTCGACAGCATCGGTTGCATCATATTTGACGTCCATAGAGGCAGGAACCGTTTTTTTGTTCCCGAAGCTACAGCCCGTAAATCCTGATGCCAAAATAGCCAGGCCTAGCATTAGCGCCAAGGCGCGGACAATGTTTTTTTTAAGCTTCAAATCGATCCCCCTCTTTGTGATTTACAAACTCCAGTAAAGAAAATCCTTTTGCCGCAGCTCCTGCTCGGGAAATATGCTCTTAATGTCAATAAGTACTTTCGGGTGTCCTTCAACTTCCCGATACATGCCTTCCAGCGACTCAACCGAATAATTTCTGAATGCCCGATGTGCTACGGCAAATACAACACAGTCCGCATCGCGGATATCCTGAGCGTCCACAAGGCGAATGCCAAGATGACCTAAAACTTCATCCTTGTCTACAACCGGATCTGACACCAATACATCGACCCCATACTCCCGCAGCCTTGCAGCAATCTCAGGAATCATTGTATTGCGAAGGTCTGGGCAATTTTCTTTATAAGAGATCCCCATAATATATACTTTAGCGGCCTTCACTAAATGACCAGCTTTGATGAGCTGCCTGATGATAATATCTGCGATATAATAACCCATTCGGTTGTTCGTTTTGCGGCTTATCTGCACCAGTTGTGCTCTGCCGTGAACCTCCTGCGCCTTTTGTATGAGATAATAAGGGTCCACGCTGATACAGTGGCCGCCCACCAGCCCCGGACGAAATCCAAGCGCATTCCATTTGGTATTCATGGCGTCAAGAACGTCCACCGTGCGAATGTCCATACGATCTAACGTCATGGCCAGCTCATTCATAAAGGCGATATTGACATCCCGTTGGGCATTTTCTGCCAGCTTAGCGGTTTCAGCTACTTTAATGCTGCTCACAATATGAGCCCCCGCCTTTATAACAATTTCGTAAACGCTCGCCGCCAGTACCGCCGTCGCACGATCCATGCCTGAAACGATTTTAGGAATGTTATCGAGCCGGTGAATGCGATCGCCGGGGTTCACCCGCTCCGGTGAGTAGCCCACATAAAAATCAGTCCCGCAGCTAAGGCCAGATGCCTCTTCCAAAATCGGGATGCAAATCTCTTCGGTTGTACCCGGATAAACAGTGGATTCAAACATCACCACAGCGCCCCTGCGAAGATTTCTGCCAACAATGCGACACGCGTTCTCCACTGGAAATAGGTCGGGTAAATTGTTTTTATCAACCGGGGTAGGTACAGCGACAATCAGAAACATGGCCTGCTGCAAGCCAGCCTCATTATCAGTAAAATCGACCGTGGTACGACCAAGCGCCTCAGAGCCAACCTCGTTGGTAGGGTCGATTCCACTGCGGTAGCGCCGGATTTTTTCAGTGTTAATGTCGTAGCCAATTACCTCTATTTTTTCGGCAAAAGCGACGGCAATGGGTAGCCCCACATACCCTAACCCCACAACAGCAAGTTTTTCCTCTTTGTTCAGTAACTTCTCAGCTGTCAACATATAGCATCTCCCAGTTTATTATCCACTAGCTTTTGATT
>DATMYZ010000016.1:0-2910 GCA_035560675.1 Clostridia bacterium | reverse complement strand
CGGACGATGCCCGTTACACACCGGAATATCGGGAGCTGTATGCGCGGCGCAAAGAAACCATAGAACGGGTCTTTGCTGACGCCAAGGAAAAACACGCTATGCGTTATACGCAGTACCGGGGCCTCACTCAGGTGACCAACTGGGTGAAGCTTAAATTTGCTGCCATGAATCTCAAAAAGCTAGCCAAATGGAAGTGGAGGACTTCTTTGTTCTGTTTCCGATACTCCCTTTTCTGGCTTAAATATAGACAGACTGATTATCGGGGCAGGCAGAAGGTATTTATTTACCTCCTGCCTGCCCCGAAACTTTCAAATATTTACTTTTTGGCGCAGCACAAAAAAGCAGATAGAAGGAACATTTACCTTTGGCGGTAAAACACTAATAGCGCCCTGCATTTCGGCCTGTATAAGCTGATATAAACCCCTGGCTGGATGCCATGCTATGTGTTAACGAATTCAATTATGTAGAAGATGTAAACGGAATTTGTTAAAAAAACAAATAGTTGACCTTATGATTTGAATTGTGATACAATATATAAATAGTTTATTTTGACAAATCTTTTTGAATAATGGTAGAGGCGCGGTGTTTAAGAGTATCCCGGCACAAATGGGCAACAGACCATCGGGAGAAAGGGAACACTGCCGAAGCACAAAAGCATTGTTGGGCTTTTATGCTGGGGTGTTACAAAATATGTAACACACTGTCACAGGTGTGAAGCGCTATCATTTGCCAAACAGGGGGTTATGCCCTCTTTTTTGCAACGCGGCATACCATTTGGTATGCCGCGTTATTTTTTTAGCATGTAGATCATTTCAGTAAGCACAAACAGAAAAGGAAGGGTATATTATGGAAGCTGTTTCGGTTGGCTGGTTATCAATTCTCCCTCCCATTATCGCAATCGGGCTTGCGCTTATTACGAAGGAGGTCATCTCCTCGCTGATGATAGGCGTTCTCTCAGGAACATTGATCTATACGGTGGCGACAGGTGGAAATCTGGTCGTCGATACGCTTAAAAGCACATTTACTCTGATGGGCAGTCGCTTTGATCTCAATATTATTTTATTTCTGGCACTGGTCGGCGCACTAGTCTCGCTTATTACGATGGCAGGCGGTTCGCGTTCTTACGGCGCCCTGATGAACAAGAAGCTCAACAGTAGAAGCAGCGCTATGCTGGCCACCGGCGGGCTGGGTGTATTAATATTTATAGATGACTACTGCAATTGCCTCACGGTCGGCGCAGTTATGAAGCCGGTTACAGACCGCTTTAAAATTTCGCGTGCAAAGTTGGCATACATAATTGACGCAACTGCGGCACCCGTCTGCATTATCGCACCTATTTCTAGCTGGGGCGCCGCCGTGATCTCCTCGCTGCCCGAGAACAGCCATATGTTTGACAGTGGCATTCACGCGATGGTCGCAACCATCCCCTTTAACCTTTACGCGCTTTTGTCCATCGTGATGCTGATAGCGCTTTCGGTCACCAATCTGGATTTTGGCCCAATGGCCAGATCAGAGGCTCGGGCGTTAAAGGGCAATCTTGGCGCAATTGATGTTTCTCTGGGCGAGGATGTCAAAGTTTCAGACAGGGGCACCGTCTGGGATCTAATTATTCCCGTTGTTGTCTTAATTCTGGTTTCCGGACTGGCCATGCTGGAAAACGGCGGTTATTTTGAAGGTGGCATGACGTTAGCCGAAGGCTTCGGGAACTGCTCCTCCGGCCCCGCGCTGGTACTGGGCTCTTTCGCGGCGCTGGTCTGGTCGTTTGTTCAGTTTGTGCCGCGCAAGCTGATGACCGCCCGCGAATTTATGGGTGGCATTACTGAAGGCATTAAGTCAATGGTTCCAGCCGATATCATTCTTGTGCTGGCGTGGACAATTTCAGGTGTTTGCCGCGACCTGCTGATGACCGGCGATTTTGTAAGCACCGTGGTCGAAGGCAGCAATATTCCAATTGCCGTATTACCCGCCGTCACCTTCGCCATTGCAGCCGGCCTTTCGTTCTCGATGGGAACCTCTTGGGGCACCTTTGGCATTCTTATTCCGATTGTATTTTCCATCTGTGAATCGGTTGCCCCGTCGCTTATCATCCCAGCGCTGGCTGCATCGCTGGCAGGCTCGGTGTTCGGCGATCACTGCTCGCCGATTTCAGATACCACCATTATGGCGTCTGCCGGCGCAGGTTGCGACCACATTGAACATGTTTCTACACAGCTACCTTATTGTATTTTAGTTGCGATCTGTTGCTTCGCGGGTTATTTGGTGGCCGGCTTTACCAACGGCAACCTGCTGCTGACGCTTACTGTGTCGGTATTGATGCTTTTGGGGCTCCTTGTGCTGCTGCATAAGAAATTTGGCACAGCGGAGTAGTTTGATGCAATCAAAACGCGTATAAAATGTTTTAAAAAAACAGCACTCTGCCTTTAGGTGGAGCGCTGTTTTTAATAAGTCGCTTCGGAGGTGTAACAAGATGAAGAGCACCGGCAATTTGCGAACTATCAACCGCTCTCGATCGTGGAGCGGCCCCGCCATGGTTATGACGTTTTCCCCAATTCCAACCGAACTCAGCCATTTGGCAGCGGGGCGACTTGCTTTTATCCCCACGGTGATTTGATGATTAGCAACCGCACTGCTAATACCTTTCAGTTGTTGGTCGACGTCGGTCAAAAATATTTACATGCTGCTTGGTACTCGGATACTCAGCCTGCTTGATGCTATGAAATTATCGAAAAAGACCACATTATGAAAAGCGAATAGTGGGGTGGATTTAGTCGACATAACACGCTTTATCGGCGCAGATTCGATTTATACGGCGTTTTTCAGTGGGAAGAATTTATTGTTGAAAATCACGCTATGATGATGTATGAACCGTTTTTATCTGACAATAGCACCGCGAGAATCACTGAATATAAT
>DATMYZ010000015.1:0-3435 GCA_035560675.1 Clostridia bacterium | reverse complement strand
ATATTAGCAAGAGGTTTTCATATACATAAACCAATAAAATGCCCGCTTGGAATTAACTAATGGTGATACAGCCTGTCACGTGATAAATTAAAAAAGTCCATGATAGCCTCGCTTTCATGGACTCAGCCTGCCTGTAAAGATCCTGGTGTTAAAGTGGTACAAAGCTAATTCCGTTTCAAGCGGTATTGGGCAACCCCACGCGTTCACTGGCTGTTTTGACTGTGCTACTGCGCTTTTTGAGCAATAACGCATGAAACGTTGTTCAGGTTGCTCACATATAGAAATGATGGCAGCCGCTTGGGCCCTGTATGCTTTCATTTCCAAAACATTTGGTGAAATGGGGTTTCGGCGAACCGCTTTATTTTTCCCTGTTGAACACAGCTTCACGACCGCCTCTCACCGGAATCAGCAATCTGGCCGCTGCGGGCATGATCTCTATAATCGGGTTTTGTGCAGGTTCAGTTTCTCCATCGCGGTTTAAAGCCACGGGCTTGTCCGCAAGAATACGCACCTGACGGCAACGTATAAACCGGACAAAGTCGTATTTTTCCAGATGCTCGCCGCGCTTATAACTGCCGATCATCGGCAGAAGA
Source organism: Clostridia bacterium (assembly GCA_035560675.1). Lineage (GTDB taxonomy): Bacteria > Bacillota > Clostridia > Oscillospirales > Ruminococcaceae > Yanshouia. Next base: position 2,842 of record DATMYZ010000015.1, on the reverse strand, counting down.
CGCAGGCGTGGCATAGCTGGAATGCTGATAAAGTCAATTTGCCCATCCTGCCAGTCAGCCAGCGGCGCCGCCATAAAGCCGCCGCCATAAAACCGTCCGTTGGCGGCTACGGCAAAGATGCAGTCCTCCTCGGGTTGCAGCACGCCGTCTATTTCAAATTGATAGCGATATCGCACAGTAGTAAAAAAACAATAAACAAGCGACAACATATAGGCTGTTTCGCCCTTCAATAGCGGTAGCCGTTTAAACCGAACCATATTCTGTGCAATAGCGGCATCCAGCCCCACCGAGGCAATATTCAGCGACACACGGCCCCCCGCCATCAGCAAATCGAGCGGCACAACCTCTCCATCTATCAATGATGGCAGAGAGAAACGCGCTTTGGCACCCCGCAGGCTTTCAAGACTGCGAACAAAGTCATTGCCAGATCCAGCGGGTACCGGGGCCAGTATGAGCTGCGGATTCCCCGGAAGCGCCTGTGCCACCTCGCCAAGCGTTCCGTCCCCACCGCAGGCGTACAATGTAGTTTCAACGCCGTCAGCCGCGCAGCGCAATCTGCTCGGCGTGGCCCGGGTACTGCGTGACGACGATTTCATAAGGCTCATCACGCTCCGAAAAAAGCGCTTGTATTTCCACTGTGAGCGCCGCCGTGCAGTCTGTTTTTCCCGCCTTTGGGTTCAGAATAAAAACATGTCTCAAATTTCTCACCTTCTGAACCTATTATAGAAAAGAGGATGCTCCAAAGTCAAACAAAACACCGCAGAATAGACATGCCGATTGCAGTCCACTCTACGGCGTTATATAATATAGCTGACAAAGCGCCCATTTCAGTTTGTTTGCCCGGCATTTTGGGCGGCATTTTGTATAGCCTGTGTTATATTTTGCGTCATTTGAGGGGTAATTTGTTCGGTCATATACCGAATGCCCTCAATATGTAAAAACCGTACGCGCGTAATTGCATAGCTTGAAAGCGGACGGCAGTTGGCGTCCTGTGAGTGCGCCGCCACGTAGATGGTATTCATCGTCGGCACCAGCCCCCTGATTTCGGTGATAACTGGCGTATGCTGAAAGCGGCCCTGATCAATATCGAGCTGCACCAGATCGCCCGGCCGCATGGCTAAAATGTCAGTATCAGTGGCATAGGGGCCAACATCTTTATTCTTTGTCAGAAAATTATATAGATACTCCACACTCGTCCACGCGGGAGCCCGGTTGTTAGAATCTATGTAATACCAGCCAAAAGTCGGGGTGTAATTCATGACAGCGCCGCCAGCCAGCAAGCATTGCGACGCAAAATTGGTGCAGTCGCCGCCCAGCTCCGAGAAATCCAGAAAATTAGGATTGCGAAAATACGCCCAGCGATTTGCATAGGCCACGGCCGCGCGTCGGTCATAGTTGATATTCACAAGAGGCATGTTCTTGCTCCTTTCTACAAGGTTTTATTCCTTTTTCATGTTATGATAAACTGTACTGGGGTGTTCCCGATTTGAAACAATAATGATAAGGATGGCGGTTTTATGGCACAAAGCATTTATTCGGCACTGCGCGCTGAAATGCAGAATTATTTCAACCGGGGCTTAACGCTGCCGATTGCCGCGCGCAAAGCGGCTCTGTTGCGTTTAAAAAGCGCCCTGCAAAACAATGAGAAGGCCTTTTATAATGCCGTTAAAAAAGATTTTGGCCGCTGCGCATTCGATAGTTGGAGCTGCGAATTTTACATGATTCAAGAGGAGCTTGCACTCGCTATCCGTTCGCTGGCGGAATGGTCCGCTATGCGGCCGGTGGACGTCGGAATCATAAACGCCCCTGCTCAAGCGATAATTCGCCCCGAACCGCTAGGCACGGTTCTAATATTTTCTCCCTGGAACTACCCCGCTCTACTGGCGCTTGCACCGCTAATCGGTGCGGTTGGGGCGGGCAACTGTGCCGTGTTAAAGCCTTCATCCAGTACGCCGCACACCTCGGCACTGCTGCAACGTGTGGTTAGGGCAGCGTTTGATCCTCGTCATGTCACAGTACTAGTAGGCGATCACGCGATTTCTGACGTGCTTTTAAACGAGCGCTTTGACCTGATCTTTTTCACAGGCAGCCCGGTAGTCGGGCGGCATGTTATGCAGGCGGCCGCCGCAAACCTCACGCCTGTTATTCTGGAGCTGGGCGGCAAGTCGCCCTGCATCATTGACGAAACCGCCACCCTGCCACAGGCGGCGCGGCGTATTGCGTGGGGCAAGTTTTTAAACGCGGGGCAAACCTGTGTGGCCCCGGATTATCTTTTGGTACAAAAAAGTGTCGCCCCCCGCTTAGTGTCAGAGCTAAAACACAGCATCAAAAAACTCTACTACCCCGGTGGCAAGCTCACGGCTGAGTGGCCTTGCATCATTACGCCGCAGCACACCGAGAGACTCGCCAGTTTACTCAAGAATGAGCGCATCGCCTTCGGCGGCGGCTTCGATATTGCGAAGCGCCTGTTTGAGCCGACACTGCTCTTCCCCGTCTCGCCTAAGGCGCCCTGTATGCAGCAGGAGCTGTTTGGCCCTGTTCTGCCAATCTTGGTATACGATTCGCTCGAGGAGGTCATCGGACTGATTCGCAAAGGCGCAAAGCCCTTGGCGCTTTATCACTTTTCCACCGACAAGAAGGCTATTGCCCGGGTGTTGTCCCAGACCTCAGCGGGGGGCGGCTGTGTCAACGATGTCATCATGCACGTTTCTTCGCCCAGGCTGCCGTTTGGCGGCGTTGGCATGAGCGGCATGGGGCGCTACCACGGCAGGGCGTCGTTCGACGCGTTTTCAAACCCACGGTCAGTGCTGATAAAATCTCCTGGATTCGAATTGCCCCTGCG
>DATMYZ010000014.1:0-3923 GCA_035560675.1 Clostridia bacterium | reverse complement strand
GAATATCAGCGAAGGGTCGTTACGCACTAGCTGCGGTTATTGATATGGCACAACAGTACCAAAATGGCGAATATATTACTATCTTCAGCATTTCTGAAAAGCTTGGCATATCAAAAATTTATTTGGAGCAAGTGTTCTCACTGTTAAAGCGGGCGGAGCTTGTGCTGTCCGTTAAGGGCGCACAGGGCGGCTATCAACTGACACGAATGCCTAGGCAGATAACCGTGCTGGACGTTCTGCTGGCCGTCGAACAGTCTCTGTTTGAGCCGGCGCATGAGACAGTTTCAGATAAAGCGCCCGATATAGAGGCAGCCCTGCGGTTATCTGCGTTTGACGTATTGGATAAGGCGGTCAGAGAAACGCTGGCGAAAGTCACCGTCTCAGACCTTGTCAATGAAACGGAAAAACACAAAGCGGAACATGCGATGATGTTTTACATCTAACAGTTCGTAGAAGACAGGAGAAGGCAATGGATTTTAACACCCTATGTATTCATGGCAGCGACATTAAATATGATAGAACGGGCGCGTTGAGCGTTCCGATTTTTCAGTCTGCAACTTTTGTGCACCCGTCGGTGGGCCAAAGCACTGGATATGATTATTCTCGGGCACAAAACCCGACCCGTGAGTATCTTGAAAAGACCGTCGCCAAGCTCGAAGAGGGCTGCGATGCGCTGGCTTTTGCGACCGGAATGGCCGCTATAACGATGCTAATGGAGCTTTTTTCGCCTGGGGATCACATCATTTGCTCCGACGACCTGTACGGCGGCTCTCATCGGTTATTCCACCATATTTCGATGAAAAACGGGCTTTTATTCGACGCGGTGGATACTGCTTTTCCGGAGCAGGTGTCGCAGAAGATTCGGCCTGGGACAAAGGCGGTGTTTATAGAAACGCCGACAAACCCCATGATGCAAGTGACCGACATTGCCGCCATAGCCCGCCTTTGTAAAGCGAACAACCTGCTTTTGATTGTAGATAACACCTTTCTCACCCCTTATTTTCAAAAGCCGCTGCAACTGGGGGCCGACGTGGTGGTGCACAGCGGAACCAAATACCTCGGCGGACATAACGACACGTTGGCCGGTTTTATTGTCGTGGCAGATACCAGCTTATCTGAGCGGCTGCACTTCATCTATAAAACCACAGGGGCCTGCCTGTCACCCTTTGACAGTTGGTTGCTGATCAGGGGCATTAAAACGCTGCCGGTTAGAATAGAGCGGCAACAGCAAAGCGCTATAAAAATTGCAGCTTGGCTGCTGAAACAACCACAGGTCGAGCAGGTATTTTATCCCGGGTTGCCGTCGCATCCGGGCTATGCCATTTCCAAAACACAGGCGACCGGCTTTGGTGCTATGCTGTCGTTTGAAACTGATACTGCCGAAACGGCGCTTGCGCTTTTAGAGCGGGTGCAGGTTATTCAATATGCCGAGAGTCTGGGCGGTGTTGAAAGCTTGATGACCTTCCCCATGCTGCAAACCCATGCCGATGTGCCTCAGGCCGAGCGGGAGGCCAAAGGCATCACCGACCGGCTGCTGCGCCTTTCGATTGGGCTGGAGTCAGCCGAAGACTTGATTGAGGATTTAAAACAGGCATTAGGAGGAACACAGCATGTCGAATAACTTTGATACAATAATAGACCGCCACAAAACTGACAGCCTAAAGTACGACTTTGCTGAAAGACGTGGCAAGCCCGCTGATATTTTGCCGCTCTGGGTGGCGGATATGGATTTTACGGCACCGCCCGCCGTGCTGAAAGCGTTGGCCGATAGAGCCGCGCACGGCATTTTTGGCTATAGCGACGCAGCGAATGACGACTATTTCAACGTGTTGTCACGCTGGTATTCCGAGCGCTTTAACTGGCGGCCGCAACCGGAATGGCTGATTAAAACGCCCGGCGTGGTGTTTGCTATCTGCACCGCTATCCGCGCTTTGACGCGAGAGGGGGATGCGGTGATGATTCAGCCACCGGTCTACTATCCCTTTAGCGAATCGGTGCTGGAAAACAACCGCAGGCTGGTGGTTAATCGGCTGGTTTATGCCGACGGCAAATATGGCATTGACTTGGCTGATTTCGAAGAGAAGATTGTCTCGCACGGTGTCAAGCTGTTTATTTTGTGCAGCCCACATAACCCTGTGGGACGCGTGTGGACAGAGGAAGAGCTGACCGTCATGGGCGATATTTGCGTCAGGCACGGCGTCACTGTTGTCGCCGACGAAATACATGCCGATTTTGTTTACCCCGGTTATCGTCATCGGGTTTTTGCCAGCCTTAAATCGACGTTTGCCGATATTTCGGTCACTTGCACGGCACCCTCAAAGACCTTTAATTTGGCTGGGCTACAAATTTCGAACATTTTTGTGCCCAACGCCGATATTCGCCGCCGTTTGCGCAAGGAAATCAACCGGGTTGGCTATAGCCAGCCGAACGTGATGGGTCTTCTCGCCAGCCGAGCCGCTTATGCGCAGGGGGCAGAATGGCTGGACGAGCTCAAGGTATATCTGACAGGGAACCTCACCTTTGCCCGTAGTTTTCTAGCCAGTCATCTACCGCAGGTGCGGCTGGTTGAACCGGAGGGCACCTATTTGATCTGGCTGGATTTTTCGGCACTGGGTCTTTCGGATCAGGCGCTTAACGACCTGATGGTGCATAAGGCCGGCCTATGGCTGGACGGTGGAACGATGTTCGGCGAGGGCGGCGAGGGCTTTCAGCGAATCAACATCGCCTGCCCTCGCAAGACCCTGCAAGACGCGTTGCAACGGCTAAATAAGGCGGTTGACACGCTTGAGGCGAATGTCTAGGGCCTTAAAGCGTGTGATCACAATGTAACAGATTCGTACTTAATAAACCAAAGCCAACAATCTGTTAAAAATGCAGGTGTAGAACTAAAGCCGCTCAGAGACTTTTTGACGTGAGGAACCCCCTCATGTGGCTCCTCCATGCCGATTTAAGGGCATTCGTTCTTAAAAGTGGATTTGAAAAAAGCGTCAGCAAACGCGGCAAGGGGAGCAACATGGCTCCAGCGGAGCGCCTTTGCAGAGGAAGCCTCGTAAGTGTTCCCCTTGTTGCCACATAGCGACATGGCATTTTGCGCATATTGCTAAATTACTTGACCTTTTGGCACTCTAGCATAAAAACCGTGCAGGAATTTTCCTGCACGGTTTTTATGATGCATCGTGAGCGGTCAGTTTCCCGACCAACAGCATTGCGCTGACAAGAGCAATGGATAATACGACTGCGCTGGTTGCCGTTTTTTGCCCTAATAAATATAAAAGAAGGCCTGCGCCAATCTGAACGAACAGTATCGCAACAGACCTCCTTTTATACGTTTTTCTTTCCAGTGCATCCAACGGCTTATTAATGCTTTCAAGAGGAGAAAACAGCGCAGTGATTACCGACCCAATAATGCCAAGTGACAGTATGACGATTTGCGGCCAACCACCACTACTTTCAAGCAGCGTAAAAAATAGAACTGTGATTGCCGTGGACAGTACGTAGCATCTTGTGGGGGTACTGGCGTGATACCCTCCGCTGTAAGAACGCAGGCTGAGGTAGCAAAGCAGAAATAAAAGGCCTTGCCAGATCATACCAAAACACATACTGACTAAAAAAGTAGTTGCCGTATTCAGCGCAACAAACAGCCCCTGTTCTATTCCGAAAACATATAAGTCCTTGTCCTCTTCACGAATATTGCCGTTTGAAACGAGACAATTCGTGAGCTTCTCAGAAAATGACACCATTAGAACTTACGCAATTTTTTTGCGCCTTCCGGCAACTTGGGCTGGTATGCCAGGTATCCACAAGCAACGTTCGCGGATGATGTTGCCACAAACAGCGCCAGGCAAGCAATCACACCGCTATACTTAGCCAAAAACTTTTTCATGCGTTTTTTCCTCCTTTCATCCTTTATATGGGAATAATAT
>DATMYZ010000013.1:0-2320 GCA_035560675.1 Clostridia bacterium | reverse complement strand
GTCATAGATAAAATACTTTCCGAGATTAAACAAAAGCACCCGGAGGTTGATCTGGAAGATCTCCATCAGAAAATTGCGCCGATTCGCACGCAGGGATTTTGCGTTAAAAACGGCAGCGAGGACGGCACACATGTCGGCTGCGTCGTCGCACCTATTTTTGAAGCAAGCGGTGCAGTAAACGCCTGCTTGGGAATCTCTACACCGGAGTATCGTTTTCCAGAAGACCCTGAGGCATTCGTGGCGCTTGTTGTTTTGGGCGCGGCTGAAATCTCACGACTGCTTGGCTACAACGAAAAGCGGAAGTGAGTGTGTTTCCCTGTCGGAGTTTCTCTCTGGTCGCCGGTGCAGGTTTTGACTTTGATATAAGAAATTGTTGATGCTTTTCACACTCGGGACACCTTCTAGGCCGCTTGCATATATGTGCGCCCACGTCTGCTTGACTTCGCTGATCACAGTAGGCGGCATGTATGCCCGCTGTGGCTCCATCAAGGCCCTGTCACTTTTTGAGAAAGGTGAACGAAAACTTGTATTTTATGAAGTTTTATCCTGAATTAGGTTTTTGACAACCTGTGCGGGCCACTGAAGTGACCCGCTTTTTCTTTTAAGGAGGAAAGCCCCATGAAAAAGCTGCAAATTGTTGCCTATTCTCGCGGTGCGGCCGATGAATACCGAAGCCTCTTTGAGCGTATCCTTAAGGATCATGTGACTATTGAAACCTGCTGTATGGAGGATGGCAGCATTTATAATCCCATCGATGCTGATCTCATTGTCGTTTCCTCCGACGACATGTTTCAGCTAACGCAAAAGCAAGCTGCATCCGAAGCGCAGCTGGTTACCGCCGTATTGACCATTTCTCAAGAAGGCTTTAAAGCGATTCAGGCGCTTCCCCCCGGCACCCGCGCGCTGATGGTTAATGTCAATATTAATATGAGTCTTCAGTGTATAGAACAGATCTATCACCTTGGCGCGACCCATATCGAGCTCATCCCTTACGCACCATATGTCGAGCTTAACCGGCATGTTGACACCGCCATTTCGCCCGGAGAAACCTGGGCAGTTCCCTCAACCATCAGCCGTGTCATCGAAATCGGCAAGCGTATGATTGATATTTCGACCGTTGTCTATGTCCTACTGGCCCTAAAGCTGGAATTTCTTTTTAATTCGCCTGCCGTACAGCAATATTGCCGAGAAATAATGCCCGCCAACTATGGCACGAATTTTCAATATGCCAGATTGTATAACCACCTCAACGGAACGCTGAACATCGACACCGAAATGGGACTGGTCGTTTTCACAAATGATGGCATCATCAAAAACTACAACGATCAGGCCAAAGCCATGCTGGGCCTGACTACAGAGAAAATGGCAGGTCGCCATATTTTGGATCTGTTTGACAGCGACGCAGTACGTGCCGCTGTCCGGAATATAAAGCCCAATCAGAAGAAAAAATTCGTGGTACGGGGCAGGGCGCTTTTTATCCGCCTGTTTGCAGAACGGGCACAGGCCGCCAACGCGTTAAACTATATGACCATCGAGCTTACCGGCGAGAATAAATGGCGCGGCAAATCGCTGGGGCGCGACTATACGGCAAAGTATCATTTTAATCATATTATCACTCAGTCCCCCGTTATGAAGCAGCTGATGGACCTTGCCGAGAAAAACGCCGTCTCAGAGTCGTCTATTCTAATCTGCGGAGAGAGCGGCACGGGCAAAGAGTTGTTGGCGCAAGCCATGCACAATGCCTCCAATCGCAAAAACGGTCCTTTTGTGGGCCTTAACTGCGCGTCGCTGCCGGAATCGCTGCTAGAAAGCGAATTGTTCGGCTATGAGGCGGGCGCTTTTACGGGTGCCTCGCGCAGCGGCAAGAAAGGGCTGTTCGAGCAGGCGGATACAGGCACTCTGTTTCTGGATGAAATAGGTGAAATGCCCATTCATCTACAGACGCGGCTTTTGCGTGTCCTTCAGGAAAAGGAAGTTATGCGCATTGGCGGCGATTGTGTCATTGACGTCGATGTGCGTATTATTTCGGCTACCAACCGGCGTCTGCGGGAACAGATTCGCGAGGGGTCCTTCCGGTCTGATCTTTATTTTCGCCTCAATGTTGTCCCACTCCGACTGCCGCCATTGCGCGAACGGCCAGAAGATATTCCGCTGCTGATTCGCGAATTCCAAAAGCAGTTGCATGTTTCATACCGTTTTACTGAGGAAGCGATGTCCCATCTGCAGAATTTCTATTGGGAGGGCAATATTCGCGAACTGCGCAACTGTGTGGAGTATTTCTCTAACTGGCACCGCGAGGTTATCGGCCTAGACGATCTTC
>DATMYZ010000012.1:0-2987 GCA_035560675.1 Clostridia bacterium | reverse complement strand
ATATAGTCATGTAATGAAAGATGTCGACCACAACACTATCTCCATACAGACAGCATTAGCTGAAATATGATATAATAGAAAATAATTTCTCATAACCTTGCATGTACGCCGGTAGCGTCATTTATAGAATGAGGAGCGAGTCTTATGCAAACCTTATATTGTTCTTTTGACGACGCGTCGTTGGATTGCTATCCGGTGCAGGGAGCCACGGGCGCAGTGGTTGTCTGCCCTGGCGGAGGCTATACCTTCCTCTCAAAATGGGAGGACACATTTATTGCGCGTGCCTTCAATCAGGCCGGTTATCACGCCTTTGTTCTTCATTACAATGTGGCTGAGCCATCGCTTGGATGGCGGCCTCTCCAGCAGCTTGCTTGGGCGGTTTCGATGATACGCGGCGGTACCGAAATGCCCATCATAGAGAAAGTGGCCGTCTGCGGTTTTTCCGCCGGTGGGCATCTCGCCGCGAGTCTCGGAGTGCAATGGCACAATTCGGCATTGTTTCCACCCGGCACCAATTTGTCTTTGCAAAGGCCGGATGCCCTGATTTTAAGCTACCCAGTTATATCGGGAGGCGAATTTGCCCACTGTGGTAGCTTTACCCAGCTGGCGGGCGAAGACACTGCCGCTTGGGCAGCATTTTCTTTGGAAAAACTGGTTAACGAAAAAAGTGTGCCCGCTTTTTTGTGGCACGCTGTTCCCGACGCGAGTGTGCCAGTGCAGAACAGTCTGCTGTTTTTTGAAGCGCTTTTGAGGCATGGCGTAGCGGCCGAGCTGCATTTGTATCCGTTTGGCACCCACGGTATGTCGCTGGCGACGCCCGAGGTGGCCCGTCCTTCGGAAAACCGTCTGGCTGACCCGCATGTGGCAACATGGATGCCGTTGGCAAAGCACTGGGTGGCGGATATCTTTTCCGGCAGGGCGCAGAGCTAATTATCATCCTCCGCTAAAAGGCCAGTATTCAGAAAAGATAATGCGCTTTGAAATGGACAAAAAAAGCCCAATCAAAGCGCATTTTGTGTATATTACTTGCAGAACTGTTTTTTAACAGTTTTATTGGAGTGGCTGTTATTTAACAACTTTTAAGATAAAGTGTGATCGTCCTAAAGGCTTGAGACTGATTTGATGTCGTTAAACTTGAGTTGTCCGATCAGCTCTTTGAGCATCTGCGCTTGGCTGGACATCTCTTCGCTGACAGCGGCGCTCTCTTCAGCGGTTGCGCTGTTGAGTTGGATGACATCCGAGACCTGAGACAGGCTAGTGCTGACCTGCTGAATCGACACTTCTTGTTCAATCGAGGCATCTGCAATGTGCTGAATGACGTCAGAAGATTTTTCAGAACCCTCAATGATATTGTTCAGTGCCTTTGCCGTTTCTGCCACAATTTTAGAACCGTTTTTGATGGCCTCCATTGAATTTGCAATCAGCGCAGATGTGCTCTTGGCGCTTTCTGCCGATTTGCCCGCCAGACTGCGTACCTCGTCAGCCACTACGGCAAAGCCCTTGCCCGCCTCGCCAGCACGGGCGGCCTCGACCGCTGCATTTAAGGCAAGAATGTTGGTCTGAAATGCAATATCATCAATGTTCTTGATAATTTTACCTATTTCGCTTGAGGTGTGGCCAATTTTATCCATAGCCTCCACCATCTTCTGCATTTGTTGCTGTCCCTGAGTAGAAGCGGCGCTGGAGGCGGCTGCAATTTGCTTGGCCTGTTCGGCGTCCTTGGCAGTTTGCTGAATGTTAGCCGTAATATTGTAGACAAAATCTGACAGCTCGTGGATAGAGGCCGCTTGTTCGGTTGCACCCTGCGCCAGTGCCTGTGAGCCATCTGCAACCTGCATGGAGCCGCGAGCGACCTCTTCGGAAGAAGCGTTGATTTGAGACAGGATTTGAGAGATGCTAGACGAAAATTTATTCACTGAGTTGCTGATGCCCGAAAGATCCCCCGTGTAGCGAGCTGTGGTAGACAGCACAAAGTTGCCGTTCGAAAAGTCTTTCATCGCATCATCAATGTCGTGGATAATATGGCTAAGATTATCCACGGTTTGCTTTGTTGCCAGAGATAAAGTTTCAAACTCGTCGCCGGAGGTTATCTCGGGCACAGGCGTGTGCAGGTCGCCCTCGCTGAGCAGCTTTAAACGCAGGGTGATGTTGTTAAGATGTTTTGCTATTTTGTTAGCGGAAAAAATAACGGTGACACTGCCCAACAGAAACATGATGATGCCGCTGGCAATGATGCGAACCACCGAAACCTGCTTGGCTGTCCGGTATGCCCCGATGGTCTTCTCAATATCGTCGTAGTAGTTGCCTGTGCTGATGTACCAACCATAGGGCTCGAATTTCTGAGTAAATCCACGCTTTCTGAAAGAACCTTCCTGCCCGGGCTTTGTAAAATAAAAATCGGTAAAATTGCCGCCGGGCTGGTCACCCGCACTGATAAGGTTGCGGATATAATAGTTGCCGGCTAGATCTTGATAATCATACCGATGCTGCCCCTCGTATTCGGGATTCATATGTACGGCGCAGGTGCCATCTGCGAGATCAGCCCAGAAATAGCTGCTGCCATCGGCTCCATAGCGAGTGTCGCGTACAATTTTTTTTGCGCCTGCCATCTCTTGCGCCTCGGTTATTTCGCCGTCGAGACGCCGCTGATGATTGACGGTCAAGACACTGATCAAATTTTGCGTGCTCGTTTGGATAATACTATCGAATTTCTGCTCTTCTGCGGCAATGGCCGAATTATGTACCGTTGTCAACTCGTAGAATGACACCGCGCTCTCAAGAAATACCGTTATCAGTATTAAAGCGCCGAAGAAGTTCACAAGTTTTGTTCGAATTTTTGTTTGATGTCTTTTTGCTGTTACCATCAGAATCTGCTCCTTTAATCAAATGATGCGAAGAGGCCAACTTCATAAAACGATGAAATAGGCTCATATATGCGCTTAGCCAATCTTCAACAAAATTCGGCTAAAAAATACTCACTCTATATT
>DATMYZ010000011.1:0-2488 GCA_035560675.1 Clostridia bacterium | reverse complement strand
CGGTAAAATTCGCATTCAAACGTCAAAACGCACCAAATTACACATTTTTGGCAAGCTGCCGGCTGCAAGGAGGCGTGACATGAGCATTTTTTATCCGCACGAGCGTCAGCATACTATTCTGGATATTTCCCCCAAGGCGCTGGTTTTAGCTGGCTTTCGCGGCGTGATTTTAGATGTTGACAACACGCTGACCACGCATGACAACCCTGTGCCATCTGTTGGTGTCTTGGCGTGGCTGGAGCAGGCTCGGGCAGCGGGCTTGAAGCTCATTATTCTTTCTAACAACTCGCCGATGCGGGTCAGCCTTTTTGCAAAGCTGCTAGAGCTCGATTTTGAATCCAACGGGCGGAAGCCACTGCCGACAGGGTACCGGCGGGCGCTTGAACGGCTGGGGTTAAAACCCAAAGAAGCGGTTGCTATCGGCGACCAGATTTTTACCGATGTTCTTGGGGCGCGGTTAGCTGGGATATACTGCATCTTCGTCAACCCGATAGAACCTGAGCGTACCCGCTTTTTTAGATTTAAGCGCTGGCTTGAACGCCCGATTCTTTCGGGCTTTGAAAGGAGAAAGCGTCATCAATAATCTATCCACGGCCCTTTTTGGCCCTGCCGGCAGTGCCGACAGCTTTGCTGAAATGGGCTATAAAAAAACGGAACAGATGCCGGAATATCTGACCAAAATGGGCTTGAACGCCTTTGAATATCAGTGTGGGCGCGGCGTGCGCGTCAATGCTGATATGGCCGAGAAATTTTCACGGCTGGCGCGGGAGGCGAACATCGCCGTTTCACTGCACGCACCCTATTATATTTCGCTCTCATCCGTTGAAGAAGAAAAGCGGCGTAACTCGGTGGATTATATATTGCAATCTGCCAGAGCGGTGAAGCTCTTGGGCGGCAACCGAATTATTGTGCATTCCGGCTCCTGCTCAAAAATCAGCCGGGAGGAAGCGTTGGCGCTGGCCAAGGAAGCGATGGGCTGGGCTATTGCGGCGCTGGATGCCGAGGGACTCACAGATGTGCGCATCTGCCCTGAGGTAATGGGTAAAATCAATCAGCTCGGCACGCTAGATGAGGTCATGGCACTGTGCCGTCTTGATGAACGAATGTTGCCCTGCATTGATTTCGGGCATCTCAATGCCCGTACCATTGGCGGCTTAAAAAGCTTTGAGGACTTTAAGAACGTGTTCGACACCATTGAAAAAGCGCTGGGTAACGCCCGTTTAAAAGAGTTCCACGCGCATTTCTCTAAGATAGAATATACTGAAAACGGCGGAGAAAAACGGCATCTCACCTTTGAAGATACCGTTTTTGGGCCAGATTTTGACCCGCTTGCCGAATTGATCGTGCAAAGAGGCTGCCATCCGACCGTAATCTGCGAGTCGGCCGGCACCCAGGCGGAGGATGCGCGTTATATGCGCACACGCTATGAACAAATATTGGCACAGGGGGCACAAAAATTATGACGGAACAGCGCTTACAGCGGTTGCAACGCGAGCTGCCTGCACAAGCTGATGCAGCATTGATTGTTTCAGACGTCAATCGCAGATACTATACTGGCATGGTATCCAGTGCGGGGACGCTGCTGGTGACGCGCAATGGAGCGGAGCTGGTAATCGACTTTAGGTATATCGAAAAGGCCAAGGCTATAGCACGGGAATGTGGCGTCACACTGCAGCAGTCGCTTTTTCGTCAGATGCGTGCTTTCGCTGAAAGCTATGGCGTTAAGTCGCTCGCCGTAGAAACGCAGCATATGACCGTCTCGGAATTTGAAGGCTGGAAACAGGCGCTGCCAGGGGTGGCGCTGCTTTCCGATAAGCTTTTGGATAACATCATTCTGTCGCATCGTTCGGTTAAATCCGCGGAGGAGCTGGCCATCATGCGGCAGGCACAGGCCATCTCAGACCGCAGCTTCGCTGAGCTTCTAAATTTTATTCAAGTGGGCAGAACTGAACGCGAAGTGGCAAGCGAGCTGGAATTTCTCATGCGCAAATTTGGCGGCGATGGCCTTGCGTTTGACACGATTGCCGTTTCAGGAAAAAACAGCTCAATGCCGCACGGCGTACCCACCGAAAAGCCGATTGAGTCGGGCGATTTTTTGACTTTGGACTTCGGTGCACTCAAGGATGGTTATTGTTCTGATATGACCCGAACCGTAGCAGTTGGGTGCGTTGACGACGAACAAAAAAAAGTTTACGAAACAGTGCAGAAAGCGCAGAATAAGGCGTTTGAAGTCATAAAAGCCGGGGCATGCTGTAGAATGGTAGACTCTGCGGCCCGCAGCCTGATAGAAGAGGCGGGCTATAAGGGTTGCTTCGGTCACGCGTTAGGACACTCGCTCGGCCTTGAAATTCACGAGGAACCGCGCTTTTCACCGCTGACCGAGGCGTTTGCGGTGGCGGGCAATGTGTTGAGCGTCGAGCCGGGCATTTACCTCGAGGGCAAGTTCGGCGTACGCATTGAAGATGTGGTTGTTATTACCGAAGAAGGC
>DATMYZ010000010.1:0-3252 GCA_035560675.1 Clostridia bacterium | reverse complement strand
GTTTATATAAACTTGTCGCATATTTTAGATTGGTCACTATATGAAGGAGGAATTTCCTTGAAGGTCGGTTGTGCCAAAGAAATTAAAAATAATGAGTTTCGAGTGGGTCTTACTCCCGATAACGTAAAGGCATATATCGGTGCTGGGCATACCGTTTATATTGAACGAGATGCGGGAGTTGGTTCTGGATTTGCCAACGAGGAATACCGACAGGCCGGTGCCTTGATTGTGGATGATGCCAAGTCTGTCTGGGATGACTGCGAGATGATAGTTAAGGTCAAGGAGCCGCTAGAGGCTGAATATCGATTTTTCCATGAGGGACTTATTCTATTTACATATCTGCATTTGGCAGCAGACCGTCCGCTGACCGACGCGCTGCTGCAAACCAAGGTCAAGGGCGTGGCCTATGAGACACTGGTAGAAAAGGATGGTAACCTTCCGCTGCTGGTGCCGATGAGCCAGATTGCCGGGCGCCTATGCGTGCAGGAAGGCGCAAAATATCTTGAAAAGCCGTTTGGTGGTTCTGGGGTACTCCTTTCAGGTGTGGCCGGCACGCCAAAGGCCAATGTTGTTATTCTCGGTGCCGGGACAGTGGGTGCCAATGCCTGTAAAATCGCCGTCGGGATGGGTGCCAATGTCACGATATGTGATATCAACCTTTTGCGGCTGGCCTATCTAGACGACATATTTGGCGCGCGTATACAAACGCTGTACAGCACCGACGAAGCGATTGAGAACGCGCTGGCACAGGCTGATTTGGTCATTGGCTCAGTGCTCATACCCGGTAAAAAGGCACCTAAAATTATCAAAAGGACCTATCTCAAAAATATGCGACCAGGCAGTGTGATCGTCGACGTTGCGGTGGATCAGGGGGGCTGCTGTGAAACGACAAAAGTTACCTACCACGATGCACCGACTTTTGTGGTGGACGGTGTGCAGCATTACTGTGTGGGCAACATGCCCGGTGCTGTGCCAAGAACCTCGACTATTGCGCTGACCAACGCCACGCTGCGCTATGGTCTTAAAATTGCGGGCAGTGGGCTTGAAGCCGCCTGTAAAAAGCACGATTCTATCTATTCAGCTATCAATACCTATAACGGAACATGTACCTGCGAAAATGTTGCCGACGGTTATGACATGGGGTATACCGACATCAAAACGTTGTTTTAATACCGCGGCAATTTAAATGTGTGGAAAGACAACAAAGCTGTACGAGGACAAAAAGGACGCTCGAAAGAGCGTTCTTTTTTCGCTGATATCACCGAAGTAATTTGAAATTATTATGAAAAGTCGGTAAAGGCTGATGCCGACGATGAAATTTCAGACTAATTTAAGCTGTCGGCTTTATGCTCTAACAAATGTTGTGTGCGTGAACTTACCGGTACGGATGCAGCTTTTAACACAGACAACGAAAGGATTTTGCCATGCAATGAATAAGATGATATTAAAGCCCTACCGCTGGGCGATGCTTTTTTCCGCTTTTCTGACGGTTGTTTCGGCTTTTATACTGCTGGAGGCTTTTGTGCTTCCGCAAGCCATTTCCCCAGCAAAAGTGGATACGGCCAATGCACTGCAAAGCGAAAGCACTATGCAATTATCGCCGACGCCAATGGTAGCCACTGTGACAGGCACCTCGTATCAGGACGACAATATTTCGGTTAGTATCGAAACGCTCAGGCGGTACAGCTCTACGGTTTATGTCGCGGACGTTGAGCTTTCAGATGCAAAATATTTGAAGACGGCGTTAGCCGAGAACACTTTTGGCAAAAATATTAAGCAGAGGACCTCGGAAATAGCAGAGGAGCATCAGGCTATTTTTGCCGTCAACGGTGATTATTATGGTTTTAGGAACAGTGGCTATGTGCTGCGTAACGGCGTTATATACCGCAATAAAGCGCGTGAAAGCGGAGATGATGACGCGCTGGTTATTGACAACGACGGCAATTTTTCAATTATATCGGAAAGTAAAGCTGCATTTCCCAATTTGAACACCGACGACATCGCTCAGATTTTTTCATTTGGGCCAGCGTTGATTAGCGACGGACAGATTCTGGTGGATGAGAACAGCGAGGTAGGGCGTTCTAAAAGTAGCAATCCGAGAACCGCTATCGGACAGGTGGAGGCGCTGCACTATATTGTGATTGTGTCTGATGGACGCACAAAAGAGAGCGAAGGGCTTTCGTTAGCCGAGTTGACAGCCCTGTTTGTCGAGAAAGGCTGTACGACTGCGTACAATCTGGACGGCGGCGGTTCTTCTGCGATGTATTTTAATGGACGGATTGTGAATGAACCGACCGACGGCAGAAATCAGGGAGAAAGGGATGTCAGTGACATTGTTTATTTCGGATACTAAAATAGAGAACAACCGGTTGCATTTTTGCAAGACCATCGTCGCCTATTTGCTAATTGCGCTTTTAGCGCTTCTTATCAGCATTATTTACGGCTTTTTTAGCCATGATGTCGCATCCCCATGGATGACATGGATGTTTTTGTACCCGCTTGTGGGCGGGGCACTGTGTTTTACATTTCTGGGACTTGCGCAGTGCAAGGTGAGGCGCGTGCCTGGCTATAGGCTGTTTTTTAATGCTTATAATTCAGGGATCGCCACCCTGACCGTGAGCAGCTTCTTAAAAGGCGTCTTTGACATTGCTGGAACAGGTTCACCCTATGTGGGGGCATTATTTAGTGCGGGTTGGGTGTTTTTGGCCTATGGTGTTATTGTGCTTTTAGTAAGACCTCATCAGAAAGAGCAGCTTTAGTGGCCGATAATTCATTTAAGGCGCATTAAAGCAGCTTTATAAAACAAATTTAATCTCATAAAAATTGTGTCGCTGCCAATACTATGGGTGAGGTGATTTTTATGTCTAAGGCCAGTGTTTATTTTACCGTAACCAATGTCAAAGGTAAGCATGACACGAAACAGCTCAAACGGGAGCTTGATACCTTCAGAGGGGTTCTTTCGGTCAGTGTCAATGACCAAACAGAGTGCATTGCGGTCGATTTTGACACAACCGGCGTCAGATCCGACCAGCTTGCTAAAAAGATTGAGACGTTGGACTTTGAAATTACCGGCAGCATTGTTGAAGACCATATCATGTAGGGAGGGCGCAGCATGTCCCAGCCAAACTCAAAAGGGCCGGCGGAAATTGTTTCTAAAGAAGAAGAAAAGGCTGTCTTAAAGCAGAATAACGCAAAACCCACGACCAAACACAACATAAAAAAAGAAGCGCTTGGCCCCAATACTAGGCGATA
>DATMYZ010000009.1:0-12291 GCA_035560675.1 Clostridia bacterium | reverse complement strand
ATATGGCACTTGAAAGTATTTATAAGCTTTCGGTCATTATGAACATGATCGACCGCATGACCGGCCCGTCAGTAGCCGTCAGTAGGGCGGTAGGAAACACCTCTCAGGCCGTGCAGACTTACAGTCACCGTATGGCACAGGTCGCCACAGACAGCGCAGTGCTTTTGGCCACAGGAACACAGATTACCAAAGCGATGCTGTCACCGGTTAAATCTATCTACGGCACTCAGAACGCCCTCGCGGAGCTATCCTCTCTCGGCGTGGAGGCATTGGATGAGATTGAGACCGCCGCCCAAAGCTTTTCAGACACATGGGCCGGGACGACCAAAGCGGAGTTTATCACCGCGGCCTACGACATCAAAAGCGGTATCGCGTCGCTGTCTGATGCAGCGGTAGCCGATTACACCCGCATCGCGGGCATCACTGCCAAGGCCACCAAGGCGACTACCGGCGAAATGACCAGCCTGTTCGCCACCGGCTATGGCATCTACAAGGATTATTATGCCGACCTTTCCGACTTGGAATTCGGCGAAATGTTCTCGGGCGGCATTGCTCAGTCGGTGAAGCAGTTCAAAACCAACGGCAGCCAGATGGCGGCGGCTATCGAAGCGCTTGGCGGTTCGGCCACCAGCGCCAGCGTTCCGCTGGAGGAGCAGCTCTCCATCTTGGGCATGCTGCAGGCCACGATGGGCGGCAGCGAGGCAGGCACTAAGTACACCGCTTTTTTACAAAACGCCGCCAAGGCCGGTGAGGAGCTGGGGTTAAGATTTACTGATGCCAGCGGCAATCTAAAGGCCATGCCGGAGATCCTCGGCCTGTTGAAAAACAAGTTTGGGGAAACGATGACCGCCGCCGACAAGATCGAGCTGCAAAAGGCTTTTGGAACTGTTGAAGCGGTCAAGCTCATTGAGCTGCTCTATGGCAACATAGACGACCTGCAGGGCAATATCCTCACGCTATATGACACGATGGGCCAAGGCATGAAGGTTACCGAGGAGATGGCTAATAAAATCAATGCCCCTCCGGGTCAGAGCTGGGAACGCTTCAACCAAAAGCTGAACGATACCAAAGAAATCGTTGGTAACGCAATGCTGCCCACTTTCATGGAAATGCTGGATCAGCTCCACAAGGGAGCCGACGCAGTTTCAAGGCTGGCTACTGAACATCCTAAGCTAATCAGTACAGTTTTATATACCGTGGCAGCGCTGGGTGGATTGCTTGCAACGCTGGGAGGACTTGGCATGATTGCCGGGACAGTAGGGGCCGGTTGGAACGGATTGATGGCTATTTTGGGAATGGGTTCAAAAATTCTCCCAGGCATCAAATATGGACTTTTCCTACTTAAATACGGCTTATTCATTTTAAAGGGCGCGCTCACGCCAGTAATTGCAAGCGTGTGGAGCTTTACCACTGCGCTGCTGGCCAACCCCGTGACGTGGATCGTCATCGGTATTTTGCTCCTGGTTGCCGCAATTATACTCTTGTGGCGCAACTGGGACTCGGTGACGGCGTGGTGCCAAGGCGCGTGGAATACCTTTGTCGGCGGTATCGCGGAGGGTTTCCAACAGGTAAAGGACTGGTTTGGCGCACTGCCGGACTGGCTACAATACGCGATCATGGCGTTTCTGCCGTTCATCGGCATCCCGCTGTGGATCATCAACAACTGGGATCAGATCGGGCCGTACATGGCTAACCTGTGGGGCAATGTCACGACGACCTTTTCAAACGGCATCCAGCGAATCAAGGACTTTTTCACCGGCCTGCCGGAATGGTTCCGCAAGTCCGGGGCCGGGCTGCTGGAGGCTTTTTCAAACGGCATTCAAAGCATGGTTGAAAAGCCGGTCGCGGTTGTATCCGACGCGCTACAGCGTATCCGCAAGCTGCTGCCGTTCTCCGACGCCAAGGAGGGGCCACTCTCCGACCTGACGCTATCCGGTTCGCGTGTGTTCACTACATGGGATGAGGGCATGCAGCAGACCGCAGACGTCCCGGCTCGGACGATGGAAAAGGCGCTCGACTTTACCGGTGGCGCAGGCGGCGCATTCGGCTCCGGCGATGGTTCCGGTGGTCAACGGCAAACCGTCATCGAAAAGCTGATACTAGCCATCGACCTGAAGGACATCGACGAATTTAAAAAGCTCAAGGCGCTGCTGCTTGAGATCGAAGACGAAACCAACGGCAGCATTGAGATCGACCCAAATATTGCACTGGAGGGGTAGCGCGTGATTTTTACTGAAGATCGAACCATCAAGCTCGGCGGCTTGACGCTGCCCGGCTTGGTTAAAAAGGTTGATGTCAAAGCCTCTGCTGCTATCGATGAGGTCGAGGTGGAGGGCTCGGCGGTCAAGCCCAAGCAGCCGGTCGGCTACGAGGACAGCAAGGTCACCATTGAGCTGATCGTCGACGCCACCGCCAACGAGACCGCACTGGAAAAGATCACGCGCATCAACACCCTGTTCAAAGCATCAAAGCAGACGGTGCCGCAGCCGCTTTTGCTGGTCTGCAGCGAGGCGGCTGCCATCGGACTGACAACCGTTTTATTCAAGGATTTTGACTTCAATAAGACAAATAAAAGCGATCAGTACGCCGCCAAGCTGACGCTCTGGGAGTACATCCCCATGGTGATCACTGCCGCGCTCGGCGTCAGCACCACCTCTGAGCCGGAGCTTAACGACGATTATCGCGCTTACCTCAATGATTCGCGCGGAACGGCTCCCAAGATATCTGACAAAACAACCAGCAGCCCGGTGTTCTGGGAGGAGATGGAGTAATGGATCTCTTTTATCCGCAAATTGCGGTGCAGTTGGGCGGCTATACGTTCCACAAGGGCGTGGCCGTCACCGTCTGCTCCGATGCCGCGTCGGATTCGGACTGGGCAACCGTGCAATTTACGTCAGCGCTGGGCAGTGCGGTGACGCTCAAAAAACTGGACGCCGCCCGCGTTTACCTCGGATACAGCGGCAGCTTTACCAAGGTGTTTGACGGGCTGCTCACAACCGACTTTAACGCCTCCACCGGCAGCATCAAAGGGCTGCGCCTGCGCGATGCGGCAATTCGGCTGGCGGGCACACCTGTCAATCATGCCTTTGTCAACGCGACGCCGCAGGAGGTTGTCCGCACCTGCTGCCGCATGGCGGGCATCACCGAGGTGGTAACCGACGACACCGCATACCCGGCTAAAACCTATCCGGTGGTAGGCATCATGGCGCTGCAGGCCATCAAGGGCATCAATCATCATTGGGGCATCGCGGCCACCGGCTACATGCAGGACGGGGCCTATCGCTGGAACAGCCCCCCGGAGCAGACCGAGATGATGCTCTTTGAATACGGCAAGAACATTGTCTCGCTCACCAAGGAGGGCGGCCTGTGGGCGCTGACCACCGTGTCGGTACCGCAGGTAAAGCATTCCACCAAGATCGCCGTGTCCCACCCGCAGCTCAGCGGCACCTTCACAATACAAAAGGTGATCTTCACTAGCACAGATAATGGATTCATCCGCACAAAAATCTATTTCAAGGGGGCGAGCACATGAGCCTGAAATATGTAGTGGCCAACATCGTCGACCAGATTATCAACGGGCAGTATGCGCATATCAAATACCCGGCTGCCTACTATGCACAGGTGGTCAAACGGCAGCAGCAGGGCGAGAATTATATCTACAGCCTGCGGTTGCTCTCTTCCACGCTGCAGGTAGACAATTCGGTGCCCGAAATCCCCAACGTTAAATCCAAGCTTAGACTGGATGTGGACGATTTCGCGGCGGTGGTTCTGCCCTATGGCCAGCTGGCCCCCTTCATTGTCGGGGAGGCGGTACTGTAATGGCAACATACGCCTACACCGATATTGCGCTTGATGACAACTTTCAGCCCATGACGCAAGCTAACGGCGACTTCGCGCTGGTAGAGGGGCTGGACTGCCTGACGCAGGAGATCAAGATTGAGGCGCTGACCACAGCCGGAGAGCTGTTTTACGACAAGGATTTCGGCTGGAGCCTGCCGGATTTCCAACAGGCACAAAGCGACGATCTGACGCTGTTGGAGCTTCAGCAACGGGTGCGCGCCAAGCTTGCGTCCCGTCAGGAGATCGACACCTCCAGCATTGCGGTGACTGTCACGACCGGCGACACCGTTAGACTGCTTATCGTCTGGCGGTACGTGGGGGCAACAAAAAACACGCAGCTCGACATCAGCATTGGGCGCGTGGAGATCGAGGTGATTACCGTTGATTAGCAAGGATTTTTTAGACAAGTACCTGCCGGTGCCGACGCTGGATCAGACTATCCTGTCGCTGCAAAGCAAGCTGTCGGCGGCGGGATTTACGATAACCAACATCAAAAGCGGCTCGGTATTTTATATGCTGCTGAAGATCATCGTGCAGATTTACATTGAGCTCAAGACGTTGGCGCGATCAATGCTCAATAACCTGTTCGTTTCGCATGCCGCCGAGGGATGGCTGGAGCTTTCTGCCGCCGACTACAGCATGGCGCGCAAGGCGGCCACAAAGACCAAAGGCAAGATCACGCTGTCGCGCAGCACCAGCACACAGTCATTAAAAGTCAAAGCCGGGCATGTGTTTAAGACCGATTATGACGTCAATGGGGCGTCCCTCTGCTTTTTGGTGACACAGGACACGGTGTTCAAATTGGGCGATCTGACCTGCGACGTTCCGGTTGAAGCCGAATATGCAGGCAGCGTTTACAATTGCGCGCCGGGTACCATCACCAAGACACTGATCAATCTGGAAAGCGGCGCGGATATCATCAGCATCACCAACGGAGACGGCTGGATCACCAAGGAGGGTACCGACCTAGAAGACATCGAAACCTTCCGCAGCCGGGTGCTCAATGCGTGGGCATCGCTGGCACTGATCCCGACCGCGGACAGCTACAAGGCTGCTGCCGAAGCGGTCACCGGCGTGCTGATCGCGCAGGTGAATGACCGGCATCCACGCGGTCAGGGCACCGTAGACATCATTGTTACCTCCTCTGCAGGCGAAGCAACCGAGGCGCTGCTGGCAGATGTCACCACGGCGGTCAACGCCATCAAGGGGCCGTATGACAATCTGCTGGTCAAATCCTCCACCGTGGTTCCACAGAATATCGCCATCACGCTGCAGGTGCCGACCTATCTCAACACGGACGGCATCACCGAAATCGCCGAGGGCATCGTGGCGCAGCTGCTCACCGTGTCTGCCGATCGGCAGCTTAACCAGCTGCTGGTGAGCGATCTGATCTACAGCCTGCGCTCCGGCATCAGCATCCTGCGCAATGTGATCGTGACAACGCCCAGCGTCGACGTGGTGCTGGATACCGACAAGGTGATCGTGCTCGGCGAGCTGACTATTACGGTCGAGGAGGTGTAGCCGGTGAAGCCGTTCAAAACTTTTTGCGACTATATCTACTATCTGCTGCCGATGCCGCTAAAGAAAGCCGCCGCGGCAGTCAACCAGTGGAACATCTTTGCGCAGGTGGTGGGCGGCCTGTTCGACGAGGCGATGCGCGACCTGATCTGGGTACGCAAGCAAAAGCGCCTTGCCACCTGCGACGACGCAACGCTGCAGCTGCACGCCGCCGAGCGCAACATGCCACGGCTGACCGGCGAAACCTATGCCGCATGGCGCGCCCGGCTGCTGCTCAAGGGTGAGATCGCCCGGCAGGCCGGAACGCACAAAGCGGTGTCTCTGGCTGTGGATGCACTCGGATACAGCGGCAGCCGCGTGGAGCCATATTACCTTTACGATCCAGACAAATGGGCCGAATTTTTAGTCTGGCTGCGCGGCACCGGCAGCGCCATCAACGATCTGGCGCTGATCGATCAGGAGGTCTGCAAGGTCAAGCAGGCCAGCGCAATGCCCAACTACGGTATCGAAGCGGCACAGGGAATCGAGATCACGCAGTCGGTTATGTTCGGCCAGTGGTACACGCCGCTGTGCGGCACCTTCCGCTGTGGACAGTACCCACCGAGGAGTGAAGAAATATGACATCAACTAAATTGGCAAAAATCGTATCCCAGTTTGCGAGCAGCGTTGCAGCTACAGCAACCTATAAACTGGGTGGGGTTGAGCAGCAGGCCACGGTGACCACCGTCATATCCGGCACTACGGCACGGGCCTTTGTCGAGGTTGCCGCCGCTGTCAGCGGGACGATTAGCAACATAAAGCTGTTTGACAAGGACGGCGATCTTATCAGCGAAAATGATCTCAGCATTGTTAAACCGGCAGGCAAAAAATATTATGTGGCGTTTCTTTATCAGTTTACTGAAAAGGCGGTGTAAGGCATGGCTTATGTGAAAACAACGTGGGTCGACCACGTAGAAGACCCGATAACTGGCGAGGTGTATACACAGGGTACGCCGGTCGACGCCACGCACCTGAACAAAATGGAGCAAGGCATTGCAGATGCCATCCCTGCCAGCGAAAAAGGCCAGTCGAATGGGGTGGTGGGGGCGAACGGTAACAACAAGGCAAATCCTAATCAAATTTCTAGCTTAGTAAAAGGAGTGCCATCATCACGTGCATTATCGTTAAGTGATGCAGGTCAGTATTTGGTTGTAGATCAGACAAGTAATGTAACTATTACTGTACCATCCACATCTTCTGTTGCTTTTCCAAACGACAGCGAAATATTTGTGCATCGACTAGGGTCTGGTGAGGTTAATTTTGCCAGTGAAAGCGGGATAATATTAGCTCACATTGGCGGCGAAGAAATGCCCAAATGTATACCAAATAGATACGGCACTGTGAAACTTAAAAAGATCACTTCTACAATCTGGATTTTAGAAAATGATGTACCACCTTCACATAAGCATTCAGATTTGACACCATATAAAAAGTTTTTTAATCTTGCAAGTTATATAAACAGGGTAATTCCGCTAGTATCTTTAGACAATACAGATGTCGCTGCAAATTCATATTTTTCCGGCGATATCTTGCTTAGACGAAAAACTGGTCTTTATTCTCCTCGGCACATCAGGCTAACAGCTTCTAAAAAGGATACGTCAGAAGAAGTTGTTTGGTCGGCTTTGAGTTCTGCAAATAATCCAGCAGAAGGCGTTGGCTATCGGTTTGTTACGTTTTTATACGGCGGTAAAAAATATTTCGGATTACAATTGTTTTGTGTAACAGCTTCTTACGATACCGTGGAGCTTTTCGGCGAGTGTAGCAATTGGGATGCCATAGTAGAAAAAAGCTATTATAACATTCAGACAAGTACGGTATTGAATGAAGAAATCAATGGTAGCTTAACCATTTTGCCGTCCTCTTACAGTTATCACAGGGCACAGGAATTTTTAAAAACTCCTGTTGTAAGAGATAACAACTCAGACACAGCTTATGAAGTCCTACATAGAGGCAATATGGGCGCTAGTATGCAGATGTTAGATACTGCGGGTCGCACTTTAATACCTACCGGCTCTAATTTTAATTCTCTTATTGTGGGTGGAAGTTACTACGTGGGCAGCTCTAGCGATATGAGTACTATGATTAACCCACCAAAATTAGGTCAAGGTGGATATGTAGACGTTCGTAAAAACGGCGCTATCGTTGCACAAGTATATCAAGCTTGGGGTACTCTTTACATTTCTAGAGTATCAAATGATACGGGAGCTACATGGTCGGCGTGGACGAGTATTTCTGATGGCGGCAATGCTGCAAAGCTCAACAACAAAGATGGGAGTTTATATTTTAATCAAATAGCTGGTGAGCTAACATCAGGTTCGCTACTTGAATATATCAATTCATTTCCGGTTGGAACGATTGGGAGCTTTTTGGTTGGTAACATGGTTACAGACGTTCCAAAGGGCGGGTATTACGTTTGTCTTATAGTTATGAATCAATCTGCAAACTTAAAACAAGTTCTCTTACTTAGTCGCACAGGAACGAGCGGAAGATACAGTGTATCTAAGAATACAGCAGTGTGGAGTGAGTGGGTAGATCTCGCTGACGGCGGCAACGCCGCACTATTAAGCGGTAAAGCTATTAATGTTTCAAACGGTATACCGACACTCGATGAATACGGTAAAGTTAATGCTTCACAAACTTCTTCTAGGATTGTAGGCTGCACAGGCCCATTAGCTATTGAGCAAGGCCATCTGGGAACGTTTATTTATTGCTACAATGCGAATGTCACAGTAACAATTCCTAATGATGCAGCATCCCCCAATATCCCGATAGGAGCCGAACTCGAAGTTTTTAGAGGAGATCCCGCATATTCGGTAAACTTTGTAGGGCAGTCTGGTGTAAGTATTTTGAGCATAGACAATGCAAAATCTATTGCAAACGGATTTGGTGTTGTGGCTTTAAAGAAGCTTAATCCGAACTCTTGGCTGCTCTCTGGCGATTTGGGGTGATGGTTTATGAGAATGAGCAGAAGAATGGCCTTATATGCGTCTGGCAATAAGGTGCGGCTAGACAAGTATTTAAACTCACAAGCTATCAACGGTACACCTCGATGGGGTATTTCTGGGGTAAGCATTGGAGACTATGGACTTGCTGCCCATGGAGGTACATATACTGGACAATCTAACTCGCTCCGCAGATACGGTGTGAGTCAGGTGACGGCATTTAATTTAGCCCTTACACAAACCAATTTTAATGCGGGCACCGCTACTAATAACCAAGCTGCTGCTGCCAATAGTGGGTTTGCCTTTATTGGTGGCGGTAGACCCGCTACTTCGGGTACATCAGGCCCTATCTCCACTGTAACGACTATAAACCCGGCATTGACGGTGGGCAGCGTTACAGGACTTCAATCAGCAGCGTGTGGTTTGAGTGCTGCATCCCTTAACAACAGCCTAGTATTTTTCTTTGGTGGTTCCACCGCTGATGCTACAACACCCTATAATTACAAAACAACCGTTTATGACCCTGCGGGTACTAGAAATATTGGTGCTGCTGATCTTGCCACAGGTATTAGTAACATCGGTCTCGGAAGCCCTTGCAATTTCGGCTTCTCAATAGGGACTACTTATGCAGGAATAGCAAGGCAATATGGTGCTGAGGTATACAATGCGTCATTAACTAAATCACAGATAAATTTGTCCTCGAATCCTAGTGCTGAGTGCATGAGTACTAAGTCGTACGGCATAATCCCGATGTCAGAATCCTCAGCGGTTGCCATTGATGAATCCCTAACGGTGCATAATTTGGGCTATGGTTTCCCCATGGGTAATGCCTGTTGTAAGGTTAAAGATGTAGCAGTATCGCTAGGGGGTGGCCCGATGAGTTTCGGTTACAGTACTCCCTACTATAGCAAGGCAGCTTATAAAGTAGACAATAGGTTGGTTAGAACACCCCTGACGTCTTTGAATGATTTTCATGGGGGAAATCCGGGTGTAGCAAATGTTGCTGATAAGTTCGTCGTGTGTTATGGAGGCGCAGAATCCGGTGTGGGTTCTGACGATTCTGACACAGGTTATTTCAATCTTTCAAGCAAATATGATGTGTATAAAGCATAAGGAGGAATTAATATGGCAAACAGGTATAAAATTTGGGACAGAACGAGTCCTGTCATGACCCCCGCAAAGAAAGTTTTCACATCTGAGGAGTGGCTTAACCAGTATACGTTCTTCATTGAGCGCCCCGAAGCAGTTATGGTCTTAGCTAATCGAGACTATGACGGCGCAATGTGTGAGTCCTTGCAGTTCCTAAAAGAGCGGTGCGAAGAAATGGGTGCTCAGTTTGCAGAAAATTTGAGCAATCAGGAGCTGTTGGACGCTATCGAGCAATTTGAGAATGACTTAGCCGCCGCTCAGCAGGCCACAGCAGAAGAAGCCGCCGCCAAAGAAGCCGAGTATGCGGCAGCATCCCTTAAAGCGGAGCAAGATGTCGCTGGTGCCTTTGCCTACCAAAACATGATGAATTATTAAAAGGAGGATATGATTATGTCAGCTGCAAATAAAGCACTATGCGCAGAGTATTATAACAATGGCGCAGGCTCTTGGACAATTTCCATGTTGGCTGCTGCCTGTGCCAAGGGAAAGATAACCGCCGCCGAATTTGAGGAGCTCACCGGCCATGCCTACGGCGATTACATCCCCGCTGGCGAAACCCTCGAGGACTATAAGGCGGCTAAGATTGCCAACAGCAAGAAGCAACTTGCTACATACCTTGAAACCCACCCGCTTACATATACCGACGGCAAGCAGTATTCCGTCACCGCCGAAAAGCAAAGCCTGTTGACCTCGGCGCTGGCGCGACATCAGATTGCGACCACTGCCGGAGTAACGACGGAATTAAAGTGGAACGCCACCGGCGAGGAATGCACCGTGTGGGAGTACGCTGATCTGGCGGCGCTGGCCTTAGCGATTGCGTCTTATGTCGAGCCACTTGTTGGACAGCAGCAGGCCGCAGAGGTAGCCATTAACGCCTGCACCACCATCGACGAGGTCAAGGCGATCTCCATCGCCTACGGGTCATGAAGCGCATAGGCACCCTGTTCATGACGGGCGGGGCGTTATACTTCATCTTTGAAACGCTGTGGCGTGGTTATTCTCACTGGACGATGTTTATTCTTGGCGGGCTGTGCTTTGTACTGGTGGGCGGGCTAAATAACTTCCTCCCGTGGGAAATGCCGCTGCTGTACCAAATTCTGCTCGGCGGGCTGATTATCACCGTGGGCGAGCTGCTAACAGGCTGTGTGGTCAACCTTTGGCTGGGCTGGCAGGTGTGGGATTATTCGGCACTGCCGGGCAATCTGTGGGGGCAAATCTGCCCGCAGTATAGTTTACTGTGGGTGCTGCTTTCGGGGCCGATCATCATACTTGATGACTTACTACAATGGAGGTGGTACCGCGAGCGCATGCCATCGTATAAACTGATTTAACAGGAGGTTTTAATATGCAAAGACTCATAATGCCCTTTGAAAAACAAATGATGCTCTGCGGTTATAAAACCGCGGAATATTATAAAGAGTGGGGCTACCATCACTACGGTGTAGACATCTCCACCATTCAGGGAAACGCAGGGCGTAACCCAGCGGCGTATGCTCAGGGCAATGGCGAAGTGGTTACCACCGGTTTTGACAACAGTGTGGGCAACTGCGTCATCGTGATCTATCCCGATTGCCTCATCCATAAGACGGGTGAGCATTATGATCTGGTCGCAAGGTATTGCCATCTAGCTTCAATTGCAGTAAAGGCAGGCGATGCAGTAAAAGCGTATGACATTCTTGGTGTTGAGGGCAAGTCACAAACAGGTGACTATCACCTACATCTTGAGTTTGAAAAAGACACAAAATGGCCTCTCTACTCCCCTCAGGTTAGCAATAAGGATGATCACTTGCCAGCGTCCAAGGGCAACATTCTGTTAAAAGCAAAAACGGACACAACCGTCAACCCGTCCTTTGTGATGCACGTCGGTGCAGGTCAGCAAATTGTTAAACCCACCTACAACCCCGCGTGGCTGAATCCCGAGGACTTTGTTATTCCTGCGTTGATCACCGCTCCGGTTGACACAACGGACTACAAATCGCTGTATGGGACTATTAAACCCAAGGCGGACAAATACGATCAGATTTGCGCAATTATTGCGTAAAGTGAAATATAAGAGATGCGGCCAGAGATTTTCTGGCCGCAAAGAAAGGATTTTTCAATTAATGGATAGCTTTATTCCCAGAATCGGAGGCAAAAGGCTGCTCCGGAAGCAAATATTAGCACGTTTCCCCGAAGACACAATCACCCGGTACATAGAGCCGTTCGGCGGTGCGGGTTGGGTACTCTTTTCACGCGACCGACACGCACCGGAGGAGATATTTAACGACATCGACGGCGAACTGATTAACCTTTTCCGTTGCGTCAAAAATCACTGTGGCGAGCTTCAGAAACAGATGCAATGGCTTCTTAACTCGCGCGAGGTGTTTGATGACGCGTTAGCCCTTAAAAATATCCGGGGTTTGACTGATATCCAGCGGGCGGCATTGTTTTTTATTGTAGCCAAGGAGAGCTATGGCGCAGATGGCCGCACATATGGTGCTTCAGCTAAAAATCTTGAGCGAGTAACAGAGTACTTTTCAAAGATTTCACATCGCCTGCAGACAGTTAAAATCGAACACCGAAATTACGAAGATATTATCAAGATATATGACAAAACCGGTGCACTAATTTACCTCGACCACCCTACCATGGAACAGAGAAATACTACGATGGCCCATTCTCCGAGCAGGATCATATCAATCTTTGTAACTTGCTCAAGGCAATTAAAGGCCGGTTTATTTTATCCTATAATGACGATGATTTTATCCGGAGGCTGTACGAAGGATTTAACATAGAGGCTATTTCAAGATCATCTAATTTAACG
>DATMYZ010000008.1:0-2855 GCA_035560675.1 Clostridia bacterium | reverse complement strand
GTCAATAACAGCGGTTTTGTTTTTTGTGGGATAACTTCCTTATCCTGCAACGAAAGCGGGATCCCGTTGGCAGTGTTTGCCATGGGATCTTTTTTTATTGCAAAAAATCGAAATGGGGTGAATAGGATTTAAATAGGACAGTGCATCAAGGACAAAGAAACTTTTAAACTGACAAAATAATTCAGGAGGGAAAACAATGATTACCAACGGCTTTACTTACATTGCATTTTTGATTTTTGTTGCCGCTTCACTCGTTATGCTTGAAAAGAGAACCCAATCAAAAATATTTAAGTATGTTCCTCCCGTCGTGCTGCTCTATCTATTTGCCATGATATTCTGTACCGCTGGCTTGTGGGATATGGCTGCCACTAAGCCTACCTATAGCGTACTTAAAAACAATCTACTGTATGCAATGGTATTTATCATGCTGTTGCGATGTGATATTCGTAAAATTCTCAAGCTTGGTCCTCGTATGCTCGGCGGATTCTTTGCCGCCAGTTTGTCCATATGTATCGGTTTTGTGGCCACCTTCGCTGTACTGCGCACCCAGTTGGGTGCGCAGGCATGGAAAGCGCTTGCCGCCCTATGTGGCAGCTGGCTGGGTGGTTCCGGCAACATGATCGCTATTCAGGCCGCATTGGACATTGGCGAGGCCGATATGGCTTATGCGCTGGTCGTCGACTCGATTGATTATTCCATTTGGGTTATGTTCCTGCTTTGGATCATCAATTTTGCCCCTCAGTTCAACAAGTGGACGAAAGCTGATACCAGTGTTCTCGACGAGGTCAGCCGTCGGCTGGAAGCCGACGTAGCGGTTAAAAACGATAAAATCACCTTCCCGGGACTTATTTTTCTCATCGGCGGGGGACTGCTTGTTTCCGCTATATCCCAGAATGTTGGTGTTGCAATTCAGGCGGCTGCACCTTATTTTGACAAGGCTACCTGGACAGTGCTGGTCGTTACGCTTCTAGGACTTATTTTTGCGGTTACACCGGTGGCAAATATCCCCGGGTCTGCCGAGGTTTCAAATGTGCTACTCTATATTGTCATTGCTCTTCTAGCTTCTCGAGCGAGCTTTGCAGAGCTGAGCGATGCTCCGCTGTGGATTGCTGGCGGGTTTATGATTCTGGCTATTCATGGCGCGATTCTCCTGGCGCTTGCAAAGATATTCAAGCTCGACATGTTCACCTGCGGTGTAGCGAGCCTGGCAAACATTGGCGGTACAGCTTCAGCACCAATATTGGCGGGTTCCTATTCGGGCGCGCTGGTCCCTGTTGGTGTACTTATGGCATTGATGGGCTATGTTATTGGTACCGGCGGCGGCTTGATTGTCGGCAAGATTATGTCGATGCTTGCCTAAAGCAAGTTATTGAAGGAAGGTAACGAGATGTCTTTTGTTGATCTGCACTGCGATACCGTATCGGTGTTGCTGGAACAGAACAAAATATTGGCTGAGAACGACTTGAATGTCAGCATACCCGCCCTCAAACAGGCCGACGTGTTTTGCCAGTTCTTTGCCATGTATGTCAGGCTGCAAGAGTTCGCCACCCCCGAACAGGCTTTTGAGCGTGTAGAAGAAATGTATGCAGTATTTCTGAGAGAAATGAAAGCTAACAGCGATGCAATCTGCTTAGCACGTTGCGCACAGGAGCTGGAAGCCAATCGAAGGAATGGCAAAATTTCCGCTTTTCTAACGGTTGAGGAAGGCGGCATTTGCGGTAGCAATATCCAACGGCTTTACACGCTTTATAACATGGGCGTGCGGCTGATTACGTTGACATGGAACTTTGAAAACGCTTTGGGTTATCCTAATTCAGATGATTCAGCGGTGATGTCAAAGGGGCTCAGGCCGTTCGGGATTGAGTTTGTCCAGGCGATGAACCATCTGGGCATGTTGGTTGATGTGTCGCACCTGTCAGACGGCGGCTTTTGGGATGTGGCGCGTTGTTCAACTAAGCCGTTTGTGGCTTCCCATTCCAACGCCCGCGCAGTGCGTGATTATCGCCGTAACTTAACCGATGCACAGCTTCGTGCGCTTGCGTCAAAAGGTGGCATTACCGGTATTAATTTTTTTCATCGTTTTCTCGGCTACGATGAGACCGGAAGCGTCAGTCAGATGGTAGAGCACATAAAGCATATCAAAAAGGTTGCCGGTATTGACGTTCTAGCCATTGGCAGCGATTTTGATGGGTTTAGCGGCCCGTGTGAAATTAAAAACAGTGCCGAGTTGGTTAAAATTCCAGAAGCGCTAACCGAGGCGGGCTTTACCGGGAATGAAGTTGATAAAATTTGTTACAAAAACGCGTTGCGCGTCATTAAAGATGTACTTTAAACGCACTAGCTCATAAAGAAGTAGCGGCAGGCCAACAGGCCTGCCGCTCAGCTTTTCAAAAAAGTCTCGTACAGCTCGCGCTTTCTATGCCAAGTTTTGAAGAATGGGCGAAATTTCCTGTTCTGTCGCCTGCAGGAGGGTAATCTGGCACAATTAAAAGTAAGGGGTTTTCCGCTAGACCGCTTACGTGGGTTGGCAGCTTCGCTTTATCGCAGCGGGCGGCTTGAATGCTCGCTGTCCTTTCACACTATTCCCCCGATGCTATGCTAAATGAAAGCTGCTTTTTTATGTATGATAAACGAACAGCAGCTAAAGTCAAGCTTACGGTTTAAGATAATGTGGCAGAACGTCACGCAGGCGGCCGTGAGCATCTTTAACCGCGGCGATAATCGCCTTTTGTGAGGAGCCAAAATAACGCTGCCGAACCTTCGCAATGATTTCGTCGACGCCGTTGAGTAGATCGCACCCGACGAGTAGCGCGCGAACGAAATCGCGTGTGATATCCAGCACGGCATTGCAGGAG
>DATMYZ010000007.1:0-4052 GCA_035560675.1 Clostridia bacterium | reverse complement strand
ATGCTATAGTGTTGCTAATCTAAATACAGACGTTTTTGGTGGACGGAATAGAGGGCATTCAGATGCCTGATGGCATTTGTCGTGGCCTTTTTGGCCATGGGTGTTTGTGTCCGGCTGCTGCCGGTTATTGAGGAGTTATTCTTGCGTATTGAAAGGAGTGGTCGAAACTATGTGGACACCCCCAAAATATTTGGTTGTAGAAACGGATATGCTTCCGGAGGTTTTCTCAAAGGTAGTATATGCAAAGCAGCTGTTGGAAAACGGTGAAACCAATAATATTTCTCATGCGGCTAAAATAGCCGGAATTTCACGCAGCGCAATCTATAAATATCGCGATGCGGTTTTCCCCTACGTCAGAGAGATGTCTGGTAAGGTGGTCAGCGTCTATGTGCTACTGCGCGATAAGCCGGGAATGCTATCTGGTCTGATTGCCGAGCTTTACCGCAACGGCGTCAATATTTTAACCATTAATCAGAATATCCCGGTGGATGGTCTTGCGGCGGTGTCGGTTTCTGTCTCATTGGATGCCACCTGCACCAACGATATGGAGCTGGTTACCGCTATCAAGAAGCTTGACGGTGTTGTTGAAGCCCGAAAGCTCACCGGCCATTAAGTGATTTGGATACCCAACTTGAGGAGGCATGAAGCTATGAAAATTGCAATTATCGGCTACGGCGTAGTCGGCTCCGGCGTAGCAGAGGTTTTTTATAAGAACCAATCACGCATTTTGAAACAGGCCGGAAAAGATCTGGATATCAAATATATTGTTGACATTAAAAGCCTTGAGGGAACACCGTATGTCGAAAAAGGCGTTACGGATTTTGAAAAGGTCTTAAATGATCCAGAGGTTGGTATTGTCGTAGAAACAATAGGCGGCTTAAAGCCCGCCTATGATTTTTCTAAGCGCAGCCTGCTGGCTGGCAAGCACGTCATCACCTCAAACAAAGAGCTGGTGGCCATTCACGGCGCAGAGCTGTTGGCGATTGCCAAGGCGAATAATGTCAATTATCTTTTCGAGGCGAGTGTCGGTGGTGGCATTCCGGTGTTGCATCCGCTGTACCAGTGCCTTGGCAGCGATGATATCACTGAATTGGCCGGTATTTTAAATGGTACCACCAACTTTATCATGACCCGTATGATCGAGGATAACATGTCCTTTGAGGATGCACTGAAGCTCGCACAAAAAAACGGTTATGCTGAGCAGAACCCCGCCGCCGATGTCGAAGGCAAGGACGCCTGCCGCAAAATCTGCATTCTGGCTTCTCTTGTCTATGGTAGGCATGTCTACCCTGACGAGGTGCATACTGAGGGCATTACCAATATTACCTTGAACGATGTCAGCGCCGCGTCAAAAGCCGGCTATGCCGTCAAGCTGATCGGCCGGGTAAAAATGACCGACAAAGGGCTCTTGGCAATGGTTTCTCCGGCGTTGGTTTCAAAAGCGAGCCAGCTTGGCAATGTCTCGGACGTTTTCAACGCCATTCTCGTTCGCGGATCAGACCTTGGCGATGTGCTGTTTTATGGGCGCGGAGCTGGTAAAGCTCCTACAGCGGCGGCGGTTATCTCTGATATTGTCGATGCAGCCAGATCCAACGGCAATATTCCAACACTGGGCTGGGAGGATGCCGAGCATGACACCCTCATCGACTACCGCTGCGACATCACCCCGCTGATGCTGCGTGTCGCGACTGAGGATCATGCCGCAGCGACCCAGATGTTTGGCTGTGCACAAAACGTTGAAATCTATTCGTGTGACGGCGAGGCCGCGTTTATTACCCCGGCGCTTTCAGGCGAACAAGTAGAAGCACTGACGGTGCAGGCGGAACAAAAAAACATGACTATTCTGTCAATGATCCGCGTATTGGATTATTAAGGAGGAACCGTTTTGATTACCGTAAAGGTTCCGGCAACCTCTGCCAATGTGGGATCAGGATTTGACTCGCTTGGTTTGGCGGTGACGCTGTATAACGAGCTTCATCTGGAAGAACATGAGGGATTGTCGATTCGGTCGCTTGATCATATCGATGTTCCCTGCGACGAGAGCAATCTGATCTATACAACGATGAAATCGATGTATGAGCTGTGCGGCAGACCCTTTTACGGGGTCCGATTTGGACAGATTAACAACATTCCGCTGTCGCGCGGGCTGGGCAGCAGCTCGGCTTGCATCATCGGCGGGCTGTTGGCAGCCAATCATATGATGAAATTTCCGTTTTCAAGGCAGGAGATCATCAATCTGGCTGCATCGATTGAGGGGCACCCAGACAACACCACCCCGGCGTTGCTCGGCGGTTTTGTAGCTTCGGTTTTCGATGGCCAGAAGGTACATTTTGTCCGGCAGGAGCTGCATGTGGGCATTAAATTTGCCGCGCTGATTCCCGATGCCGAGCTGAAAACCTCGCTGGCCAGAAGCGTGCTTCCTAAGCGTATCAGCCATAAGGACGCCGTCTATAACCTTTCTCGCGCCGCGCTCATGAGTGCCTCGCTGGCGACGGGCAGCTACCACAATCTGCGCTGTGCCGCAGGTGACCGTCTGCATCAGGACTATCGCCTACCGCTGATTTCTGGTGCAGAGCGCGCCATGAAGATGATGGATGAGGAGGGTGCCTACTGCACCTATATCAGCGGAGCAGGTTCAACATTGATGGCAATGGTGCCTGGCGAAAAAGAGAAAATGTTTTATTCCAGAATGCGGCCCCGTTTAGATGCAGAGGGTTATAAACAATGGAAACTGCTTATGCTTGATGCGGATAACACCGGTGCAATCTGTGTGGAAAGCATTGCGTTACCCGATGATTTACAATGATTCTAATGCTGTTGTAGATTATAAACAGGAGGAAAAGAAGTTGAATCTCATAGTACAAAAGTTTGGTGGCACTTCTGTGGCTGATGCAGCGCGTATTGAGCATGTTGCAGACATTATCACGCGCACTTATGCCACCGGCAATAACGTTGTTGCGGTCGTTTCGGCGCAGGGCAAGTTTACCGATGTGCTGGTTGATAAGGCAAACGAAATTAATCCGAAAGCGTCAAAGCGCGAGATGGATGTGCTGCTTGCGGCTGGCGAACAAATTTCAATTGCGCTATTGGCGATGGCGATTGAAAAGCGCGGACTTCCGGTTAAATCCTTTTTGGGCTGGCAGGCAGGTTTTCAGACCGACTCTAACTACTCGAACGCACGCATCCGCAAAATTAATAAAGAGCGTATCGAAAATGAACTGGCTAAACGTACCATTGTCATTGTGGCAGGCTTTCAGGGCGTTAACCGGTACGACGATGTTACCACGCTGGGCCGCGGCGGCTCCGATACCAGCGCCGTGGCGCTGGCCGCGGCGCTCAATGCAAAAAAGTGCCAGATATTTACTGATGTCGAAGGCGTTTTTACCGCCGACCCGCGCATTGTTAAATCCGCGGTTAAGCTCGATTCAATAAGCTATGATGAGATGCTGGAGCTGGCTTCTCTTGGCGCGCAGGTGCTGCATAACCGCTCGGTTGAAATGGCAAAGCGGTACAACGTTGATCTTGAAGTGCTTTCAAGTATGGAGAACAAACCAGGGACTATCATTAAGGAGGAAGCTGACGTGGAAAAGATGATTATCAGCGGCGTCGCTAAGGATACAAACATAGCAAGAATTTCGATATTGGAACTGAAGGATCAGCCCGGAATTGCCTTTAAGGTGTTCTCGCTGCTGGCTAAGGAAAAGATCAACGTCGATATTATTTTGCAGTCGGTGGGCCGCAGCGGCACCAAGGATATCACTTTTACCGTCGCCAAGGACAACGCGGAACGCGCAGTAGCCATACTAGACGCCAATAAGCATCTCATAGGCATCAAAGAGGTGCTGTGCGATACCCAAAGCGCCAAGGTGTCTATTGTGGGGGCTGGAATGGAGTCCAATCCTGGCGTGGCTTGCAAGCTGTTTGACGCGCTTGCACAGGCCAATATCAACATTGACATGGTATCCACCAGCGAAATTAAGATTTCGGTACTCATTGCACTCAAGGACGCTGAGCGCGCCGTCATGGTCATTCACGACGCGTTTTATAACAAC
>DATMYZ010000006.1:0-4667 GCA_035560675.1 Clostridia bacterium | reverse complement strand
ATTTATAATTGTTTTGACGATATAGAAAGGATGAGACAGGTATGCAGACAAAAAAGCTGAAGTTTACCAAGATGCATGGATGTGGCAACGATTATATCTATTTTAATTGTTTTGCCCAGCAGGTGGACGACCCCGAGGCTTTGAGCCTTCGCCTCTCCGACCGCCACTTCGGCGTGGGCGGAGATGGCGTGGTGCTGATTTGCCCCAGTGAGATGGCGGACGTGAAGATGCGCATGTTCAACGCCGATGGCAGCGAGGGCAAAATGTGTGGCAATGCGACAAGATGCATTGGCAAATACGCCTATGAGCGCGGCCTGGCCAAAAGGCCGGTGATGACGCTTGAAACGTTAAGCGGCATCAAAACGCTGAAATTAACGGTAGAAAACGACGAGGTGACTGCCGTTCAGGTTGATATGGGTAAGCCGGTGCTAAACCCGGTCGATATCCCCGTGAAGCTGTCCGGCGAACGCGCTGTCAACGTTGAGCATCTGCTTGCGGGCCAGATGCAGTGCTTTAGCTGCGTCTCAATGGGCAATCCCCACTGTGTGATATTCACTGAGAATATTGATGCGTTGGATCTTGAAAAAATTGGGCCTGCCTATGAGAACGACCCGCTTTTCCCCGAGCGGGTGAATACCGAATTTGTTGAGGTCATTGATGACCGTACATTGAAAATGCGAGTGTGGGAGCGCGGCAGCGGCGAGACGCTGGCTTGCGGCACAGGCGCTTGCGCCACAACAGTGGCGGCGGTGCTGTGCGGGCACTGCAAAATGAACACCGACATCACCTTAAAGCTGCGCGGCGGCGATTTGACGATTTGTTATACCGGTGAGACGGTTTTGATGACAGGGCCTGCGGCTGTGGTATTTGAAGGAGAGGTTTGTTTATGAGTAAATATGTATTCGTAACCGGAGGTGTTGTTTCCGGATTGGGGAAGGGCATTACGGCGGCGTCGCTGGGGCGGCTGTTACGTATGCGCGGCTTAAAGGTGGCGGCGCAAAAGCTCGATCCGTACATCAATGTTGACCCTGGCACCATGAGCCCTTATCAGCACGGCGAGGTATTCGTCACGGAGGATGGTGCTGAAACCGACCTCGATTTAGGTCACTATGAGCGTTTCATTGACGAAAATCTGAATAAATACTCCAATCTAACCACCGGCAAGGTGTACTGGAATGTACTGAATAAGGAGCGCAACGGCGACTACCTTGGCGAGACGGTACAGGTTATTCCACATATTACCGGTGAAATTAAAAGCTTCATTTATTCCGTTGGCAAAAAAACCGACGCCGATGTGGTCATTACCGAGATTGGCGGCACGGTGGGTGACATTGAAAGCCAGCCGTTTTTAGAGGCGATCCGCCAGGTTTCGCTCGAGGTGGGACCGCACAACTGTATGTTCATCCACGTGACGCTGGTGCCTTACATTAAAAGCTCGGGCGAGCACAAAAGCAAACCCACCCAGCACTCTGTCAAGGAGTTACAGGCGATGGGCATTTCGCCCACGGTGATTGTCTGCCGCTGCGACGAGACAATAGAGCCTTCAGTGCTGCATAAAATTGCGCTGTTCTGCAATGTCAAGGAGGACTGCGTGATTGAGAACATCACGCTGCCGGTGCTGTATCAGGCTCCGATGATGCTGGAGAAAAACGGTCTAGCAAAGATTGTCTGCCGTGAACTGCAACTTAACTGCGCCGAGCCGGACATGACCGAGTGGAATCAGATGCTCGCGCGCATTGAAAACCGTAGCAAGGACGTCACAATTGCAATTGTCGGCAAATATGTGCGGTTACACGACGCCTATCTGTCTGTGGCTGAAGCGTTGCAGCATGCCGGCTTTGAAAATTCCGCCCGCGTGCACCTCGTTTGGATTGAGGCGGAGGATGTCACCGACCACACCGCTAAGGAACTGCTTGGCGGTTGCGACGGTATACTAGTACCCGGCGGTTTTGGCGACCGCGGCATAGAGGGTAAAATTGCGGCAGCCAGATATGCCAGAACTCATGACGTGCCTTATTTTGGCATCTGTCTTGGCATGCAGATTGCCGTTATTGAGTTTGCGCGCGACGTGCTTGGCATGCAGGGGGCCAACTCCACCGAGTTTGCACCCGATGGTAAGTACCCGGTTATTGACCTGATGCCCGACCAACACGGCGTTGTCATGGGCGGCACGATGCGTCTGGGGGCATACCCCTGTAAAATTGCCGAGGGCAGCCACATGGCACGCGCTTACGCACTGCCGCTGATTCACGAGCGCCACCGCCACCGCTACGAGTTTAACAACAGCTACCGCGAGAAAATGGTGGAGGCTGGGTTGAGCATTACCGGCACCTCGCCGGATGATCGCCTGGTTGAGGCAGTGGAGATACACGCTAACCGCTTCTTTGTCGGTGTGCAGTACCACCCTGAGTTTAAGAGCCGCCCCAACCATGCGCAGCCGCTGTTCAGAGAATTTGTTGCGGCTTCTCTGGCTGCCAAGGCGCTGTAAAAAGCACTATTATAAGGGTTAACATTCTATCAGGGATAAGTAATGACTGTACGGTCTTGTGAAAAATGACATAACCCCCGCTGCACAGCCTTGTGCAGCGGGGGTTTAACATTGCTATGCGTATCAGCCGATGGCAGTGCCACAGGGGACGGTATCGTCTACAAAGATAACCTTGCAGCCGCTCGCCTCGCTGGTAGCTGCAAGCAGCATCCCTTGGCTCTTCTCACCCGCAAACTTGGCGGGCTTTAGATTGGCCACCACGATGATCTTGCGACCGATAAGCTCTTCGGGCTTATACTCGCCCTTAATGCTTGAAACAATCTGGCGTCCGCTCAGGCCATCGTCAAGGGTCAGTTTCAGCAGATTGCGCGCCTTGGGTACCTCCACGCATTCAAGCACTTTACAGACTCTGAAATCGAG
The DNA here is from genome assembly GCA_035560675.1 of Clostridia bacterium. Taxonomy (GTDB): domain Bacteria; phylum Bacillota; class Clostridia; order Oscillospirales; family Ruminococcaceae; genus Yanshouia. Next base: position 1,759 of record DATMYZ010000006.1, on the reverse strand, counting down.
CTTTGCAAAGTCATCAATTACGACCTCGGCCTTTAGGGGCGCGGCGCTTTCGGGGGCAACTTCAGCCTCGGGTGTTTGCGGCTGCGCCGCAGTCAGCTCCTCAGCGGTGGCAGGCGTGGAGAAATTGAGTAGCGGCAGATAGCGCGCCTTATCAATGGCGTGCAGGAACAGATAAAGCCGCGGACCCTTCTCCTTATTAAGCAGTAGCTGGTACACGTTCTTAAAAAAGCGACCCTGCTTTGCCTTGATTTCCTTATCGTCGCCGCCTGGCGAAACCGTGCGCGATACCGAATAGAGGTAGGTGTTTAAATCGTCCAGACTATCGTCCACAGTCGAAAGGTGCTCAAACAGGAGCTTTAGCTCTTGCTTCTCATCATCAGAAAGCGTATTGTAGACCGCAAAATCTCGAATGCTGCGCAGTTTATAAGCATTTTCGGGCGAGCATTGCTCCAGCCAGAATTTTGCCAGCTGCATACGTTCGGTGAATTCTTCACGCCTATAGGGTGTGCCTATTTTATCAAACACCGTCTCTAGCACGTCAACGTTAAAGTCCACGGTGCTGCCCAGCTGTACAAGTTGGCTCATCGGTACCGTTTTGACCTCGTGACCGGGCACCTCAACGTTATACATGATGGCATTGAGGCGCTCGTCACCCTTGCCCGCACGGTAGTCGTTCAACGCCTTATCAAACTCAAAATATTGGCGCAAAATTTCTTCGTCAAAGCAGAAATCAAACGCCTTGAGCGGCTCAGTCTTGGAATAAAGCCACAAAATGACCTCGGGCTGATAAATTTTCAGCAGCGTTTCAGGCGTGAGGTTTAAGCCCGAAGAACCGGACATCTTGCCGGTCATGCCCTTGATGCCGATGAATTCATAGCCGGTGAAGTAGGGTGCATCGTAATCAAAAATTTTGTCTGAAACAATGCGGCTGGTCTGGTAGCTGCCGGTAGGGGAGGCATGATCCTTGCCGCCCGGCTCAAAGTCGACGCCCTCGGCCTTCCAACGCATCGGCCAGTCAACCTTCCAAGCCAGCTTGGCGCGGTTGCCGTTAGCAAAATCATAGTCGCCCTCATAGCCGCACTTGCAGGTGAAGTGGCCGGTGGTGCAATCATCGGAAAAGTCAGTGAAAGCGGTGGTATCCTTGCCGCAGGCGGGGCAGTAGACAATGGCGGGGCTGTAGGCGTCACGCTCACCCTCTACCGCATCCTGTGTACGGAAACTGTCTAAAATATCAAAAATCTCGCGGCGGTTGCGCAACGCATGAATGATGCTCTGATTATAGCGCCCCGAACGGTATTCGGCCGCCTGATAGCGAAAATCTACCGTAATGCCAAAACGAGACAGTGAGCGCTCAAACTCCTGCTCAAAATGCTTGGCGTAGCTTTCACAGCTGTCAAAAGGATCAGGCACGTCCACATAGGGCTTGCCGATATACCGGCTCCACTCCTCCGGCACATTTTTGGGCACCTTGCGGAAACGGTCAAATTCGTCCCACGAAAAGAGCAGTTTTGCCTTTTTGCCTGCTTTTTGCAGCGCGCGGCAGACAAAATAACTTGTGGCAATATCACGAAAATTGCCGATGTGTACCGAACCTGAGGGGCTGATGCCCGCAGCGCAGACATATTCTTCCTTATTCGGCTTTTTTGCAATAATCTCATTGGCGATTGCTTCTGACCAATGCATAACTTCAGACCATCCCTTTCAAATACAAAGCACGCGCAAGCTTTGTTACAACCATTATGCGCATGCGCATTTTATG
>DATMYZ010000005.1:0-6124 GCA_035560675.1 Clostridia bacterium | reverse complement strand
TGTATAAATGATTATAAAGGCTCATTTGCTAAGTGCCTGTAAACGCTTTTAAAGAATCAACAAAAGCTTCTAAGAAAACAAGGAGGAAATTATGAAAAAGATCTTTGCTCTGCTCACGGCTCTGGTATTGCTTCTCAACATAACTGCATGTGGAAATTCCATAAGCTCTAGTGCCCCAGCACCATCGGGATCCAGTTCTGATTCCACTGCGACAACCCCAGGCCAGACGATTAAGGTCGGCTGGCTGGCTCCTCTGACTGGCACGGCTGCTGAAAACGGTCAGCAGGTTACTTGGGCAGCCGAGATGATAGTCGATCTTGTGAATAATAGTAACGCCGACATTGATATGCTTTTAGCTGCTGATGCAGGTTTGCCTAATTTGAACGGCGCAAAGATTCAATTAGTAAAGGCGGACACAAAGGGTGATACCACCGTAGCCACCTCAGAGGCTAAACGCTTGATCTCTGAAGAGGGTTGTGTCGCATTGACTGGTCAGCTAACCAGCGGCATGAGTAAGGCCATCGCCGTTATCACTGAACAGTATGGCGTTCCGCTGGTAACGGCCGGCTCCGCGGTTTCGCTCACAGATGATTCCTCGGATTATGAATGGCTGATTCGCTATAACTTAACTGATTACACCTACATAGAAGACTCGTACAAGCTTATGGATGAAATGAAAGCCAAGGGAAATGATCTTAAAACAGTTGCTCTTCTTTCCGAAGACAGTGAGTTTGGCGCAAATATCTTTCCTGTTGAAGCTTCATATGCCAACATTTATGGCTACGAAGTTGTTGAGAACATGACCTATGCTGCAAACTCGACATCTTTGACCTCAGAGGTTTTAAAGCTGAAAAAAGCTAATCCCGATGTGCTGATGGTTGCAGGTTATGCGACCGACGTTATCCTTCTGATTAACACGATGAAGGATGCCGATTGGTTCCCCAAGATGCTTATTGGACAGCGCGGCGGCTTCGCTACTGCCGATTTCTTTTCCGCCCTCGGCGATAAAACGGAGTACTGTTTTACGACAGGCGGTTGGTCTGCTGATCTTACCGGAAAGGCTGTCATCAAGAGTCTATATGATCTGTATCCTACCTATTCGAAGGGGATTTCCTTTAACGAGGGCATGTCGAAGGACGCCGTGGATATTCTGTTGATCTGCGCTGCTATTAATCAGGCAGGAACCACTGAGCCTGAGGCACTCAGAACCGCTATGCTGAACCTTAACATTGATCTTAATAAAATTTGGATGCCCTGGAACAGCATCAGCATGGACAAGCATGGCCAGAACACAAGCGCAACAGGTGTTATTATGCAGGTGCAAAACGGAGCCTATGTGACGGTTTACCCAGTGAATGTTGCTACTGCCGACGCAATTGTTCCCGCTGTCAACTGGTTGGCTAGGTAATCCTTCTAAGGATAATTCTTCCCATTTTCTCTTTGCATTGAGCCGTCGATGCTAATAGTATTCGGCGGCTCCTTTTATAACCTGCAACTGCAAATCTATAGGAGGACTTGCATTATGGCCTTATTCCTGCAAGCACTGTATGAAGGAATAATTAACGGCGCGATTTATGCTCTCATTGCAATGGGCATTGCACTGGTTTGGGGTGTTATGGGCATTCTGAGTTTCTCACAGGGTGAGTTCTGCATGATTGCAATGTTTATTTCTTATTTCTTCTGTACCTATACCGGACTTGATCCCATTGCTGCTTTGCCATTGTGTATCGTTGCGCTATTCCTGCTTGGCATAATAATCTATAAGACGATTATCGTGAAAGCGTTGAAGGGTCCTACGATTTCTCAGCGACTGATTACGTTTGCGTTGAGTATGGTTCTAGTCAATGGCATGCTGCTAATTTTTGGAGGTACATTTAAAACCATCAAGAATATTTCTTTAAGTGGTTCCGTTCATGTTGGCCCCCTGACAATATCGCTCAACCGCGTTGTTCCATTTACCATTGCTATTACCGTTTCAATCTTGATGTTTCTATTTTTGAACAAAACTAAAATGGGCAAAGCAATACGTGCAACTTCAATGGATAAATCGGCAGCGGAGCTAGTTGGCATTAACACAGAAAAGTCCTACTCCCTGGCGTTTGGCTGTTCTTCAGCTGTTGCTGGAGCAGCGGGCTGCGCGCTGTCGTATTACTACTACTGCTATCCCAATGTTGGAGCCAACTTCCAACTTTTTGGCTTCATTGCCGTCGTTATGGGCGGATTTGGCAGTGTTCCAGGCGCATTAGTTGGCGGCCTGCTTATGGGCCTGGTAGACTCGTTCACAGGCGTTTACTTCAACACCGCATATAAGTACTTGGGTATTTGCATCATATTCATGCTGGTTCTGCAATTTAAGCCCAAGGGACTGTTCGGAGGTAAGCAATGAAATTTAAACAATTAAGAAACACAATTGTTGCTATGACCTTCATTATTATAGCTGCTATACTTCCGTTCGCAAACTCAAGCTTGTTCTTTTACAATCTTTTAATCCTTATAGCGATTTGGTCAGTTCTCGGCATGGGTTGGAACATCATCGGTGGTTATACCGGTCAGGTGTCGAACGGCCACTCTATGTTTTATGGCCTAGGTGCTTATGCTGTCGGTTTAACGCTCCAATACTACAATCTTTCCCCGTGGCTTTCTATTCCTTTGGGCATGTTGCTCTCTGCAGGCTTTGCATGGTTGATTGGAAAGCCGGTTCTTCGTTTGCGTGGCCATGCATTCGCAATCTGTACCATGGCGTTGGCGGAATGTGTCCGTTATATATGCGTCAACGTTGGTTTCACTAATGGTGCAAAGGGCGTTTCCATGTTTAAAAAAGGATTGAACGCCTGGGCATTTTTGCAGTTTAAGGATGCGCGAATCTATTACTATATCTACCTAGTCATTACGGTTATTGTGTTTTTCGCCATTTTGAACCTCAGCAAGACCAGGTTTTTTTATTATCTGCGAACAATAAAAGGCAATGAAGAAGCGGCAGCTAGTGTGGGCATTGATGTGGCTAAGTACAAGGTTCGCGCTTATATGCTGAGCGCTGCTATTGTCAGCTTGGGCGGCAGCATGTATGCACAGTACATGTTATACTTTGAACCGGCTAGCATGATGACGCTGAATATTTCGATGATGATTGTCTTAGTGACGGTTATGGGTGGCATTGGTACGGCTATCGGCCCTATCATTGGTGCAATCGTAATTGAAACACTGTCAGAATATACACGGGCATTATTCGGATCTTACGGCGGACTTGATATGGTGTTATATGGCGTGCTGGTCATCATTATTGTGCTTTTCCTTCCAGAAGGCCTGGTGTCTCTGCCTAAAAAGATTAAAGCCGCAGTTTCCAAAAGAAATGTGTAGAGATTGGGGGCAAAAGCATGGCTAAAATATTAGAAGTCGTTGATGCAACCAAACAATTTGGTGGCTTAATGGCAAATGAGGGCATCACGTTTGATATGGAGCCGGGAGAAATTATCGGAGTGGTTGGCCCTAACGGTGCTGGCAAGACGACACTTTTTAACTCAATTAGCGGGGCACATAATCTGACGCGAGGTTCTATTACCTTTGATGGCAACGTGATAACAAAGAAGAAGGCTCACGAAATATGCAGGCTTGGCATCGGCCGAACCTTTCAAATTCCTCAGTCGCTTAACGATATGTGTGTCTGGGAAAACGTTTTAGTGGGTGCGCTATGTCGTACCGCAAACGTTGCCAAAGCCATGGAGGTTGTGAATGCAGAACTGGCGTTTTGTAATTTGGAAAGTTTACGCGACATGCTTGCCGGAAAGCTGAACGTTGCACAGAAGAAGCGTCTGGAGATTGCCCGAGCACTGGCGACACAGCCAAAATTGCTGTTGCTTGACGAAACGATGGCTGGCTTGACGGCAACCGAACGAAAAGATGCCGTTGAACTGATTCGGAAAATCCACAAACGGGGAATTGCTATTTTGACTATTGAGCATAATATGGACGTTGTAATGTCGGTCTCCCATCGGGTAGTTGTGCTTGTTTCCGGTAAATTGCTTATGGTCGGTTTGCCGGCGGAGGTCACTTCTAACCCCGAGGTAATTGACGCGTATCTGGGCGGAGGCAAAGACGATGATGAGTAATGATATCATTCTTAAAGTGGCTCACCTTCGCGCCGGTTATGGCTCGGTTGAAGTGGTTCATGATGTTTCTTTTGAAGTAAGAGAAGGTCAGATTGTGGCGATTCTGGGGTCAAACGGCGCAGGCAAAACGAGTACACTGCGGGCCCTCACCAGTTCGATTAAGCCCATGTCAGGCGCAATTCAATATTATGGGAAGCCCATTACAGACTTGCCTACATTTGAACTGGCTAAGATGGGCATTTCAATGGTTCCAGAGGGGCGACACCTGTTCGGAGATATGTCGGTGCAGGATAACCTGCTGATGGGCAGCTATTTGATTAATGATAAGAAGAAAGTTCAGGAAAATCTGAAAATGGTCTACACTTTGTTCCCGCGAGTACAAGAAAGGGCAAAGCAAACCGCTAAAACGCTGTCAGGCGGTGAGCAGCAAATGGTTGCCATTGCTCGCGGCATTATGATGAATCCGAAGCTGCTGATTTTGGATGAACCATCACTGGGACTGATGCCAAAGCTAGTTAAAGAAATATTTTCCTTTGTAAAAGATATCGCCAAAATGGGCATTACCATCATCATCGTTGAACAAAACGCGGTTGAGACATTAAAGTTCTGCGACTATGCCTATGTCATTCAGAATGGTGAAACAGTTATCAGTGGAACCGGTGTTGAAATGCTAAATAATGAGAAAGTGAAAAAAGCATATCTGGGTGGATGATGGCGAACCTTACCATGACACACGTTTTTCTTTGCAGGAGCACTGATCGCTTTCTCGAGATCTGCTTGTTGTCATCCAAGGGCAGAATGAAGGCTCTTGCGCAAAGGAATACCGCCCCCCGCAGCATAAAAGCGCCCTGGAAGATGGTTTGTTCAGCCAACTTCCGGGCGCTTTTATATGACTTTTTGTTAAAGCCTATGTTAATACGGTCTGTTACTCACAAATCTCTTCAAGTAGGCGTAAAAAACCATTGAATCAAGTTTCGCCTAATAAGAAGCTTCTATGTGAACCAACAAGGGATAGTACCCGGTGAGCGCATACCAGAATGATGATCCTATCAGGCCTAATTTCGATATTACAAGAATTTAATCCGGCACAAAGTACTTCCCGGTGGGAATGGCAAAATCTTTTGTCGCCAAAAATTCGGACAGCCTAGACCCAAAATATCTGACGGATTCGTTCGTGAGTGAGCTCGGATTTTTGTGCGTTACTTTATAGCAAACCCTATCAGGTGGCCGGTTTTCCAGTTCGCTAATAAAGAATGGCCGCATTTTACTAAACTCCTGGATTACCGATGCCGGGGCAATCATCCAGTATTGCGCCTGATTCCATAAGCGAAAAGCAAGAGAGATTGTATCTACGACAACGCGCGGACGCGGTATACTGGTAATCCACTGGTCGTGCCAGATTTGATAATTATTGTCCCAGCTCAGAAAAATTTCTTTATTTGGGTCTAATTCCTTTGTATGGATAACATTTTTTGTGATGACTGGGGGATCGGATTGGATCAGGTACAATTTTTCATGAAATAGTTCTTCAGCAATAACATTTTTATAGTATAAGTTATGGTAAACAAAGGCAATATCAATCTCATGGTTTTCAAGCAAAGTATAAAGTTCTGAGGATTGATGGGTCTGAACGCAAAGATCAAGACGTGTATCGACCTCCAGTAAGTGACGGTAAAAGGGTGCCAGCAGCGCGATGTTCAGACTATCTGTACAGCCAAGGACGATAAAAAAGCTTTCCTGCCGGTACTTCAGTGCATTTGCTTCCTTCATCAAGGTCACCCAACGCTGTGCCACGGGAATAAATTCCTCACCCTTGCTGGTCAGCTGTATGCTTTTCTGGCCTTTGCTACGAACCATCAGAGGAACACCCAGATTATTTTCTAGAGCACGAAGACGGTGGCTAATAGTGGGCTGTGAGAGGAAGAGAATGTCGGCCGTTTTAGTAATGCTTTTTGTTGCGACTATGGTGAGAAATATCTCAATATCTAAATAATTCAACAGACACCACTCCTTAATAT
>DATMYZ010000004.1:0-3893 GCA_035560675.1 Clostridia bacterium | reverse complement strand
GACAAAACCGGTCTTATTATTGTAGGATACGCTAGCCCACTCGGGCAGCAGACCATAGACCGTGACCTTGGCCCCGCGGGGAATGCTGCCGATAACCGCTGCCGAGGTGCTTGGGCGAGCGCGCAAGTTCAGGTTTGCGCTGGTGGTGTTTACCGTCGCCTGCTGGGGCTGGATCGGGGTCACAAATGGCTGACCGAAATATTCGGAGAGCGTTTGGGCGATATTCTTGGCAATGGTCTCAATATTTTCGGTTACCCAGTTGGCGTCATCTGTGTTATCGTGATAGCCGATTTCTAAGAACAACGCAGGCGCTTTGACCTTATCCACCTCACCAAGCTTTGTCGTGGTGAGGGCCCGCACATTGTCCGGTAACGGATAAATCTCTTTGAAGCGCCGTACTGCAATGTCGGCGGCGCGCTGCCCCGAATAGCTGCCGGGAAAGTAGTAAATATCCACGCCGCGCATACTGCCATAGTCAGGCGCGGCGTTGGAATGCAGCGCCAGATGCAGCGCATAGTCCCCGGCGTTGGACTGGCGGATGTTTGCCACCGCAGTCTGATTTGGGTCATTGCGGGTAAAGCTGATTGCGTTGGCACGCAAATAGGGCTCAAGCGCGTCAGCCAACTGGTTCATGTGGTATTCTTCTGAGCCGCCAGTAACATAAAAGTTGCCCTCTTGCGTCGAGGGGCTCAAATATATTTTTGCCATAACAAACCTCCTGCATGCTTTTACAGTAGTATGCTATGATAAAACATGCAAAAAGGTGCTAAAAAGTAGGCTGTATTGCACTGGTTTAATGCAATACAGCCCAAGAATTACAAAATGCTTTGTATAAATTCCTGAATGCGGGGGTCTTTCGGGTGATCAAAAATTTCTTCGGTGCTGCCTGTTTCGACAATGTTGCAGTCGCACATGAACATGACCTTATCTGCCGCCTCGCGGGCAAAGCCCATCTCGTGGGTGACGACAATCATGGTCATGCGCTTAGCCACCAGCTTTTTCATCACTGCGAGCACTTCGGCGGTGAGCTGTGGATCAAGCGACGAAGTTGGCTCGTCAAACAGCAGCAAATCGGGGCTCATCATCAGCGCCCGGGCGATAGCCACACGCTGCTTCTGCCCACCTGAAAGTGCCGAGGGGTAGGCATTAGCTTTGTCCAATAGCCCCACGTCACCCAACAGTGTGCGGGCGCGCGTTGTGGCTTCGGCCCTGTCCTCTTTACGTACCATAGTTGGCGCTGCAATCAGATTATCCAGTACGGTCATGTGAGGAAAAAGGTTAAAGCTTTGAAAAACCATGCCCATTTTGGCGCAAACCTTGCGCATCTGTGCGTCGGCGGCATAAACGCCGTTTTGCATGAGCGGGTCGCCTTCGATGATGATCTCGCCTTCGTCAGCGTGCTCTAAGCCTATCAGGCAGCGTAGCATGGTGCTTTTACCCGAGCCGGAAGGCCCGATAACTGCAATGGCTTCGCCTTTTTCAACTGAGAAAGAAACGCCGTCAAGCACCTTAATATCGCCAAAGCTCTTTTTGAGGCCGCATACTTCAATAATGCTCATAATCGTGTGCCCCCTTAAAAGCTGTATTTGCGCTCGAGATAATCGAACAGTTTGGTGATGACGAAGGTCATCACCAGATAGAACACCGCCGCAACGGGGTAGGCAGTGAACACCGCTTGACGGTTGACCGTCGCCTTGGCAAAATACAGAATTTCGGTGACGCCAATAACAGTGACCAGCGCGGTATCTTTTACTAGCGTGATGCTCTCGTTGGCAATAGAGGGCAATGACACCCGCAACATCTGCGGCAGCACAATTTTAAACAGCGTTTGCACTTTAGAAAAGCCCAGTACGCGGGCGGCCTCGTATTGGCCCTTGTCCACCGAGATAATGCCCCCGCGGAATATTTCGCAGAAATAGGCCGCATAGTTTAATACAAAGGCGAGCATAGCCGACGACAGACGGTCGAGCACGATCATATTTTTCATGCCGGGGATGAACGGAAGGCCGTAATAGAAAAAGTAAAGCTGCAACAGCAGTGGCGTGCCACGCACGATGTATACGTAAAAGCCGGTTATTGCCCGCAGAATGGAACTTTTTCCGATGCGCATAAATGTGAGAACCAGACCCAGCGGCATCGACCCGACGATGGTGACCGCAAACAGCACAAGCGTATATTTGACACCGTCTGTCAGCAGAATGGCGATGTCAAAAAGGTTTTTAAGCATGAATTTACGACCACCGTTTCTGTTTTAATTATTGGACGTTTTGTGAAATAACATAACGGCCTACAACAGAGTCTACGACAAAAACGTCAATTCGTCCAGTCTGCAAGTCCATATAGGCCGAGACGTTATCGGGATATTCTACAATATCCTTGACCTTGCTGCTGATGGGGTCAGAGGTCAGCGCTTCAAGAGAGGAGGAGCCTTTCTGAAGGCCAATAATCTTACCCTCAAGCTGTGCCTTAGTTGTGATACCGGAGGAGGTGGGGACGATGATAATCTGCTGGTTGGCTATGTAAGACTTTGTGAAGTACATGCTTGCAACGCGCTCTGGCGTGATGGTCATGCCGTTCCAGATGCAGTCAATTTTACCGGCATTGAGCTCAAGCTCCTTGGAATCCCAGTCAATGGGCTGAAACTCAACCTCGACGCCCATACGCTTGGCAACTTCCTTGGCGAGGTCGATGTCAAAGCCGACAATTTCGTTTTTCTCATCGCGGAAACCCATGGGGGGATAGCTGTCATCAAGGCCGACGATAAACTTGCCCTTGGATTTAATCGTTTCCAGTGACTTGTCGCCAGCGGGTGCAGCGGACTCTTCGAGAAAATCTTCGTTCTTAAAAAGTGCATCCGTGCCAAACCACTTTTGAGAAATCTGGGCGGCGGTGCCGTCGGCGATCATTTCGTCTAAGTATTTCTGCACCTCAAGGCCAAAGGCAATATCGCCATTGCGAAAGCCCACGCCATATTCTTCTGCACCGAGGTCTTCGGTCAGCTCAACATAGGTTTCTTTAGTAGATGCAGCAGAAGAAGCGGCCGGTTCCGCAGAGGATGCAGGGGCGGAAACACTGGAAGAAGCGCCACCGCAGGCAGACATGGCAACCACCATACCCGCTGCGAGGGCTGCGCAAAGTATCTTTTTCATTAGGATCATCCTTTCAATTGATATTTGAACAGGTATCATTATAACAGTTTAGCAAGGTAAAATGCTAACTAAAAAAAGCGGTGGCAAATTGCTGATTTAAGGCATTATGGCTTATATACTTTAAACAGCTCTTTTTTTTGCAGCTAAACGCCGGATTGCTCGGTATTTATTAAAGAAGTGCAAAATTAAAACGTTTTTTGTGTATTTTAAGCGCTATAGAGTATCGTGCGGCAAAAGAATGCAAAAAAGTTGGCGAAACCTATTGCGTTTTTATTTTTCATGTTGTATAATAGCCAATGTCGCTTGAAGTGACATGGACGATTAGCTCAGCTGGTAGAGCATTCGCTTGACGTGCGAAGGGTCAGCGGTTCGAGCCCGTTATCGTCCACCAGAAAAGCCGCATTGCTAAGCCGTTTTCGGCGGGCAGTGCGGTTTTTGTTTTACATGGAACAAAAATATTTTCTTCTGGTTTAGGGGAAAATACAAAAATCCGCCCCTGTGAAGGAGCGGATTTATTGCGGGAGTTAAGCAACGCGAACGTTGATAGCGCGCAGCTTGCGAGAATCTTTGGGATCGGGCTCAGTGTCGAAGAAAACTTTTTGTCCTTCAGCCAACTGCTTGTAACCATTGCCCTGAATGGCAGAGAAGTGTACAAACACATCCTCGCCGCCGTTGTCATTGGCGATAAATCCAAATCCCTTGCCCTCATTAAACCACTTAACAGTACCTTTATTCATAAAGTAC
>DATMYZ010000003.1:0-4309 GCA_035560675.1 Clostridia bacterium | reverse complement strand
TTATCACTTCGCATGGTATTCTCTCCCCGAAGGGAGATGCTCGTATGATTAGAATTTATCTATCACGCCTTTTGGGAGACCGGCGAATGAAACAAAAGGAACTGGCAGATTTAACTGGGATAAGGCCAAGCACGATAAGTGACCTATATAATGAAATGTGTGATCGTGTAAATTTGGATCATCTTGATCGCATATGCGAAGCATTAGATTGTACGCTCACAGATCTAATTGACTATGTCCCAAATACAATACGTCGCACTGGCGCTGACCTTATTGTTGAACCCCAAAAATTCCCATAAAAACCTAAATCCGAGATATAAAACATTGAAATATTTCGGTATTATTATGCAAAAAAGAGCCTTTAAAATGTATTTACACCACTTTAAAGGCTCTCATATTTTTTATTTCGTGTGTCACTTTTTTCTATTTTTCGTGGCAAGCAACAGCCAATATGTCAACAAATACGCTTTGCAGCGAGTTATTAACTGAGTATACGACAAAATAGTTTTTGGAGCAAGAGCGGTTTCAGCTTGTTAGCATGGCGTAGTAGGCAGGGTGTCAAACAAGTAGCTTTCATTTTGCACAGCATCGGGGGGAGAGTGAGAAAGGGAGGCGGGAACCGCAGCGGGTAAACATGCCGCTCGCTGCGACAAGTGAAGCTGTCATGTTGTGTAAGCGGTCTGGCGGTGAGTTCTCACTTTCGCATTGGGGCGCACAAAGTGCGGTGGATTGCTCTTCCTCAGGCGACAAAACGGACAAAATCCCCCCTTTTGCAAAGCTCGACATAAAGAGATGAGCTTTGCTAAACCTTTTTTGATCAGCTAATTAGGCAGCGCAGCCGTTTAAAACGTATCTGTTTTAAACGGCTGCGCTGCCTAAAAAAACTACCCCTAAATTTTGAGGAGGCTGGCGATGAAAATAGAGAATTCAGTCCGATGGTTAATACTAGCTATTTATCCAAGCCACTGTTTTAGGGCTGGGTGGATGCCGTGTTTGCTACGCAACATTTTCTCGCAAAAGCCGGTGCGCTTGCACCGCAATTTCCGGCAGGAGATCATAAAGAATCATCAAATCACCGTTCTTTGCCGCAAGACTTTCTGCGTTAACGGGAATATAGGTCAGATTGGCATCTGCCGATTTCTTGGGTGCACACTTTAGCAGCACTTCCCAGGCGGCAAGTGCCAGTGCCTGCTCTGCGCTGATCCCAGCATAGGCTTGCTGGTGACTTTTTGCAGACTGTATGGAAGAAATCAAGCCAAGTATGCCGCAGATCATAGCGGCAATCCCCATCAGGCGCAGCGCGCTGTTAGTAAACCAGAAAACTGCACCCAGTACCAACCCAAGCGCCAGAATAACGCCAAAAACGGCGCAGCGCTGAATGATTGTGACCGTCGGATTATTGATTTTTTCCAGATGGGCGGCGGCGCAGTTTTTGCAGACGGCATATTCCCGAAATTCCCCAAGGGCCTGAACGCGTTTTTCTACGGTTATATCGCGAACGTGAAGCGTTCGAACCTCCAGAACACGGAATTGATAGTCCGGAATATTCGCGCATTTAAGACAATCGGACATGACAACCCTCCTTTTGGTTTGCGGGCGCCGCCGGGGAGCGACAGCGCCCGGCTAAAAGAGAAAGGGGTTTACAGCAAGCTGCCCATAAGGGACAGCATTAGGCTGCCGATAATGAGGATGATCGCGCCGCCGAGACGAGAGGAAATCTGCGCGAATGGCATCAGTTCCATGCGGTTGGCAGCGGACAGAACGGCGACATCGCCGGTGCCGCCCATATTGGACATGCACAGACCCGCGGTAACGCCGGATTCAACGGGATAGAAGCCAACCATTTTACCTACAACAGCTGCGCCAACAAAAGCGCCGATGCAGGTAACCAGGCAAAGCACCAGATAAGTGAAGCTGAAGCTTTCAATAACGGTGTCGATACTCAGATAGCAGAGACCGATGCCGACAAGCAGTGTGGGTGTCAGGTTCTTCATAATAAACTGGAACCACTGGTAGCATGCAATCTCTATGTTCTCAGGAATCAGGTTGAAAATTTTACAGACAGCAACGCTGATAATCATCCAAGCATAAGCATGGACATTAAACGAAGGAACCGCCTTGATCCATAGCTCCGCCACTATGTATCCCCAGGCGAAGAAAGAGCACGAGACAAACAGACCGATTCCCAGATTGCTGATATTGATGTGCTCGCGTTTGGCCTGTACTTCGGGACTAATTTCGATTTCAGCTGCCTCTGCGCCGCCAGCTTTCATTAACTGTCCCTGACCATTCCAGCTCTTTTTGGAAATAATCTTAACTAAAATACCGCCTAACACGATTGAAATGGCATTGCCTATGGCAACAGCCGGCGTCATGATTGAAATGGCTTCTGCTGCGGTCATGGTTCCTGAACTTTCAAAAATCTTGGACAGAGGGGTAGCACCTGCGCCCATGCCGCCGCCCATGATTGGTAGTGCAATCAACAATAAAGCCTTAACAACGCCATAGCCCATGACGGCGCCGACTATTGCGCAAAGGCTAAACGAAAGGATAATGCCGCCAAAAATAGCAGGGAAATAACGGGCTGCCGCTTTTTTAAGCAGATTGCGGTTCATGCCCAAAATCGAGCCTGTGATCAGTGCCGCGATGTAAAAGTCGAGGAATGCGCCGTTGGGTTTAAAGAAGGTGCCGATGCTGCCGACCAGATCAAGATTTTTCATCAGGGCCATGTTATAAACTTTAGTGCCGTCCTGCAACGTTTTTGTCAACGCGGGCAGCAGGTTAAAATAATTCATGAGTGCAGAGCCAAAAATGACAACGATGGCTCCGCCGCCCAGATAGGAGCGGATGATGGGGGTACGCTCGCCAATTTCGTTTAAAATGGTGCCCATCACAATCATAAACGCAAAGCAACCTGCCATGCCGGTAGGCAAAACGCCCAGATAGGTTGCGGCCAGAACAATGACCGAGAAGGTTGCGAAATATTGCCAAGGAAGGTTAAACAGCTTAAAAGTAGATTCCTTTTTCTGTGTATCGAGATTTGACATCACAATTCCTCCTTAAAATAAATCTATTCCATCAAATGGCCTGCCCTTGCGGGAATATAGGTGCGTTTTAAATGCGGGCAACACCGCTGTCACGAGCTGCCTGCGCAACAGCCTTTGCGACGGCCGGGCCAACGCGCGGGTCAAAAGCCTTTGGTATGATATACTCTTCGTTGAGTGCATCATCCGAGATCAGCTCAGCTAAGGCATGTGCAGCGGCAACCTTCATCTCTTCATTAATATCGCTTGCACGGACGTCAAAAACGCCTCTGAAAATGCCCGGGAACGCCAGAACGTTGTTAATCTGGTTGGGGTAGTCGCTGCGGCCGGTCGAAATGATGCGGGCACCAGCGGCCTTGGCATCATCCGGAAAAATCTCCGGCGTAGGGTTTGCGCAGGCAAAAATGATTGCATCCTTATTCATTCCGCGCACCATATCCTGCGTTACTGAGCCAGGGGCGGATACCCCGATGAAAACGTCGGCGCCCTTCATGGCGTCGGCCAATGTTCCGGTCGTGTGCGCGGGATTGGTGACCTTTGCCATCTCTTCCTTAATCCAGTTCATGCCCTTTTCACGGCCTTCATAGATAATACCAGAGCGGTCGCACAGCGTGACATTTTTGGCACCTGCTGAAAGCAGTAGCTTGGTAATGGCGATGGCAGCTGCACCTGCGCCGTTAACAGCAATCTTGACGTCTGGAAGGTGCTTTCCCACAACCTTTAGTGCGTTGGTCAGACCAGCGAGCGTAATGACGGCCGTACCGTGTTGATCATCGTGAAAGATTGGAATATCGCACTTTTCCTTGAGTTTTCGCTCAATTTCAAAGCAGCGTGGCGCGGCAATATCTTCCAGATTTATTCCGCCAAAAGAGCCGGACATCAGATAGACTGCGTTGACAAATTCGTCTACGTCCTGCGTTTTAATGCATAAGGGGAAGGCGTCAACGTCACCGAAGCTTTTAAAGAGAACGCATTTGCCTTCCATAACCGGCATGCCAGCTTCGGGGCCGATATCTCCCAGACCCAGAACAGCGCTGCCGTCGGTAATGACAGCGCAGAGGTTGTGCCGACGGGTTAGCTCGTAGGACTGATCAATGTCCTTTTGAATTTCCAGACAGGGCTCGGCGACACCCGGCGTGTATGCCAGAGAAAGATCCTCCTTTGTCTGGACAGGGACGGTTGCGACAATTTCAATTTTACCTTTCCACTCGCGGTGGAGACGCAGCGATTCCTTTGCGTAGTCCATAAACACTCCTCCTTAAGAA
>DATMYZ010000002.1:0-8128 GCA_035560675.1 Clostridia bacterium | reverse complement strand
ATATACTGAAAGGACAAAATGGGTGCAGAATGTTTGTGCAGCACTGCTTTTGCGGCGATTTTCGCCGGAGATAGTGGGCAGGCAGAGGGGAAGGAGCTTTCGGGTTCTATCGGCAGATTTGTCGGTAGAATGCTGGTGTGTGCCCTTTTAGCGCGCCTTGAGCCTGCTTACATGAGCTGCCGGGCCCTTTAAAGCTGAAGGTGTTACAGCTTTAAAGAGACTGAAAAAGCTTAGCGTAAGGGGGTTATTATTTTGTCCGGTGCAACTTGCTGTGGTTTATAGCTTAAGAAGGCGGTTGCCTCTATGCTGTTGCAAGGTGGTTTGACTTTTTGATGTTTTGCGCTTTGGCTCTAAGGTTTAAATTTGGATAAGGAGAATGGTTATGAAGTATACTGCTATCCTCAACGGAAGAACTTACGATGTTGAAATTGAGAGAACCGACGTATTTCGCCCGCTGACCCGAGAAGAGATTGCTGCTGGCGCCATTGGTACCGCCTCACCGATTACGGTTGCTGCCGCGCCCGCGCCCGCCGCTTACGCGCCCGCTGCACCAGTTTCGGCTCCGGTACCCGCCGCACCTGCCGCACCTGTTGCCGCACCGGTACCTGCTGGCGCAGGCACGATCACCGCCCCGATGAGCGGCACCATCTTTAAGATACTGGTTAACGTTGGCGATGCCGTCAAGAGCGGTCAGGTTATCGTTGTGCTTGAGGCCATGAAGATGGAAAACGAAATTTTCGCTCCCTGTAACGGCACCGTGACCGATGTTCGGGTTGCCCAGGGCGCAGCTGTTGCTCCCGGCGACGTGCTGGTCGTTATTGGTTGATAACCCGGCGGTCTGCCGATAGAATCGTAGTAATCGGATCTGCTTTTCGCGATTGCGAAACGATGCAGATAGCGTGCTAATATTACACATAAACGTAAAAGTGGAGGTTTTACTATGGAAAAAGTTTTAACTTTGTCCGAGGCAATTTCTAAGTACGTGCATAGTGGAGATAATATCTGCTTTGGCGGCTTTACCACCAACAGAAAGCCTTATGCCGCAGTTCGTGAGATTCTGCGCCAGGGCCTTACCGATTTTATTGCTTACGCAGGACCGGCCGGCGGCGACTGGGACATGATGATTGGTGAGAATCGCGTCAAGGCTTATATCAATTGCTATACGGCCGACTCAGGTGTTACTAACGTTTCGCGCCGTTATCGTGACGCTTATGAGAAGGGTAAGCTTATCATGGAAGACTATTCTCAGGATGCCGTTATGCTGATGCTGCACGCAGCTTCTCTGGGACTTCCCTTCCTGCCTGTTCGCCTGATGATGGGTTCTTCGCTCACCGATATGTGGGGAATTAGCAAAGAGGTTCGCAAGACCATTGAAAAGCTGCCGGAAGACAAGTTCGTCTATGTTGAAAACCCCTTCAACCCCGGCGAAAAAGTCGTTGCACTGCCGGTTCCGAAGCTCGACACCGCCATCATCCACGTACAGAAGGCTTCTCCAGACGGCACTTGCGCCATTGAGGGCGATGAGTTTCACGACGTCGATATTGCGGTAGCCGCAAAGAACGTTATCGTCACCTGTGAAGAGCTGGTTTCTAACGAGGAAATTCGCCTTGATCCGACCAAGAACAATATTCCGCCCTTCTGTGTATCTGCTGTTGTACATGCACCTTTTGGTGCGCACCCCTCGCAGTGCTACAACTATTACGACTATGATAACCCCATGCTCAAGGAGTATGGCGAAGCTTCCAAGACTGATGAGACTTTCAAGTCGTTCTTGGATAAGTATGTTTACGGCCCCAAGACTCATGACGATTATATGAATGTTGTGGGCGCTTCCCGCCTTGTCGGGCTGTACAATGTTCCCGGCTACGGCTACGCCACCAAAGAGTTAAAGAAGTAAGGAGGGTGCACACAATGGCTGATTATACCAACTATACAAATAAAGAAATGCAGGCCGTTTCTATCGCCAAGG
The DNA here is from genome assembly GCA_035560675.1 of Clostridia bacterium. Classification (GTDB taxonomy): domain Bacteria; phylum Bacillota; class Clostridia; order Oscillospirales; family Ruminococcaceae; genus Yanshouia. The sequence goes on along the minus strand of DATMYZ010000002.1, from coordinate 6,159 downwards.
TAATTGAGAACGGTCAGATCGTTATCGTAGGCACCGGTCTTCCGCTGATCGGCGCATCCCTGGCAAAGCGGGTTTTCGCACCCGGCTGCCAGCTTATCGTTGAGAGCGGTTTGATGGATTGCTCTCCCATCGAGGTTCCCCGTTCGGTTGGTGACAACCGCTTTATGGCGCATTGCGCTGTGCAGTGGCCTAATGTTCGCTTCATCGGCTTTGAGGCGAATGAATGGTTGCATGACAACGACCGCCTCATCGCTTTTATCGGCGGCGCACAGATTGATCCCTACGGCAACGTCAACTCCACCTCTATCGGTGACTATCATCACCCCAAGACCCGTTTCACCGGTTCTGGTGGTGCAAACGGTATTGCGACCTTTGCCAACACTGTTATCATGATGCAGCACGAGAAACGCCGCTTCATCAACAAAATTGATTACATCACCAGCCCCGGCTACATCGACGGACCCGACGGACGCGCTAAGATGGGCCTGCCCACCAACCGCGGCCCACAGATGGTTGTTACCGACCGCGGCATTATGAAGTTTGACGAAAAGACTAAGCGCATGTACCTTGCCGGTTACTATCCCACCTCCTCTCCCGAGGATGTTATTGAGAACACCGGATTTGACATTGACGTATCGCGCGCGATTGCGCTCGAAGCGCCCGATCCTGAGGTTATCCGCATGATTCGCGAGGAGATTGACCCCGGCCAGGCGTTCATCCAGGTTCCCAAGGACTAAGTATAAGGAAGGGAGATAAAATCATGAGCAACTATTCGATGCCGAGCTATTTTCAGAATATGCCCGTAATAGGAAAGCCACTGGTCAACCCCAACCCTGAAAACGAGGCAGAAATCAAGGCGAGAGAGCAAGAAATGGCCGCAAAGGTTGAGTCTGTGCTTGACAATGGACGTTCCACCGAGAGCCTGAATAAATCGGGTCAAATGACCGCTATGCAGCGTGTCTACTCCCTCATTGACCAGGGCACTTGGTGCCCCCTAAATACCCTTTATAATCCGATGGACAACGACGGCGGATCCACCGCCATCATCAAGGGCTTAGGCCGCATTGGCGGCAAGTGGGCTGTCATTGTCGCTTCCGACAACAAGAAGCTTGCCGGCGCATGGATTCCCGGACAGGCTGACAATTTGCTGCGCGCTTCCGATACCGCAAAGCGTTTGCGTATTCCGCTGGTCTATGTGCTCAACTGCTCCGGCGTTAAGCTCGACGAGCAGGAGAAGGTTTACCCCAACCGCCGCGGTGGCGGCACCCCTTTCTATCGCAACGCCGAACTGGCTCAGATGGGGATTCCGGTACTGGTTGCGATTTACGGCACCAACCCTGCGGGTGGCGGCTATCACTCCATTAGCCCGACAATTCTGATCGCTCATGCCGACGCAAACATGGCTGTTGGCGGCGCGGGTATTCTTGGCGGCATGAACCCTAAGGGCTATGTCGATGAGGAGAGCGCGATGGCGCTGATCGCGGCAACCGAGAACGGCCCCGAAGTTGCACCCCCCGGCGCTGTTGGTGTTCACTACAATCAGACCGGCTTCTTCCGTGAGGTTTACGCTGAAGAGCAGGGCGTTCTTGAAGCCATTAAGAAGTATATGGAATATGCTCCGTCCTATAATCTGGAATACTTCCGTGTTGACGAACCCCGCGAGCCCCAGATGGATGTCAATGAGCTTTACAGCATCATTCCTACCAATCAAAAGAAGACCTACAACACCTACGAGGTACTGGCACGTATTTTTGACAACTCCGAGTTTTTTGAGTACAAAAAGGGCTATGGCCCCGAGATGATCACCGGCCTTGCCAAGATTGATGGCCTGCTGGTTGGCGTTATTGCTAACGCACAGGGTCTGTTGATGAACTACCCTGAGTATAAGGGTGAAGGCGCGATGGGCATCGGCGGCAAGCTGTACCGTCAGGGCCTGATCAAGATGAATGAGTTTGTCACCCTTTGCGCGCGTGACTGCATCCCGCTGGTATGGGTTCAGGACACCACCGGCATCGATGTCGGCGATCAGGCGGAGTGCGCCGAGCTGCTCGGCTTAGGTCAGGGGCTAATCTACTCAATTCAGAAATCCGACATGCCGTCGCTTGAGATTACGCTGCGCAAGGGCACCGCTGCTGCGCACTACGTGCTGGGCGGACCGCAGGGCAACGACACCAATGTCTTCTCACTGGGCACCGCTGCCACCGAGATTTACGTCATGCACGGCGAGACCGCTGCTGCTGCGATGTATTCTCGCAGACTGGTCAAGGATCACAAGGCTGGTAAGGATATCGGTCCGATTATCGAGAAGATGAATGAGCTTATCAAGGAATATGCTGAGAAGTCTAGCCCCTTCTATTGCGAGAAGGACGGCTTTGTTGACAAGATTGTTGATATGAATATGCTGCGCCCCTATATCAAGGCGTTTGCTAGCGCATACTATCAGAATCCCAAGGCGGTTTGCCCCGTCCACCAGATGCTGACACCCAGAACCATCCGGGATTTTGAAACCTTCACCAAGAAGTAATTTGAGTTGATTGATGCCGCATTGCACTTTAACCGGTGCAATGCGGGTCAGGAGAGACAGGTTTTATGAGCGATATTATCACAATGGGCATTGATGTTGGTTCTACCGCATCGAAATGCATCGTCCTCAAAAATGGCAAAGATATTATTGGGAAAGCGCTGATACCGGTTGGCGCTGGAACCAGCGGCCCCGAGCGGGTGGTCAAGGAAATTGTCGAAACCACCGGTATCAAGATTGAGGACATGGACTATATTTTGGCTACAGGCTATGGCCGCAACTCTATTGAATGGGCTAACCAGCAAATGAGCGAGCTTTCATGTCATGCCAAGGGTGCTTACTTTTTGTTCCCTGAGGTTCACACCGTCATCGATATTGGCGGTCAGGACGTCAAGGTGATGCAGATTGAAAATGGCGCAATGGTAAACTTTCAGATGAACGACAAATGTGCCGCTGGGACCGGCCGTTTTCTGGACGTCATGGCCCGCGTGTTGGAGGTCAAGGTCAGCGACCTTGCCATGCTTGGCTCCCATTCGACAAAGCGGGTGGCGATCAGCTCAACCTGCACCGTTTTTGCCGAGTCTGAGGTTATTTCTCAGCTGGCGCAGAACACGGACAAATGCGATATTATCAACGGGATACATCATTCCGTGGCCAGCCGCGTTGTCGGTCTGGCGCACCGCGTAGGCGTTCGTGACATGGTGGTTATGACCGGCGGCGTCGCTCAGAATGCAGGCGTTGTCAAGGCTCTTGAAGAGGAGCTGGGACACACCATCTATACCTCTCCTCTCACTCAGTATGTCGGCGCACTGGGTGCTGCTCTGTTTGCTAATCAAAAGTGCAGCAAATAACCATCTACACCGACCAAAGGTTACTTTGTTCCGGTTCGTGATATCAGAATGGTTTATGAATGATTTGGAGGTAATGAACGATTATGTCTGAAAATATAAACACCGCTGCGGCTCCGGCTGCTGCAAAGCCTCCTAAGAAGACCAGCGAGGCTGCTGCTGCACTGCGCCAGGTTGTTACCGACGTTTATGAGGCAGCACGTGTGGCGAAGGCTAACGGCGAGCCCATCGGCTGGTCCTCTTCCAAGTTTCCGGCCGAAATCGCCGAGACGCTTGGGCTGAAGATTGTATATCCTGAGAATCAGGCTGCCGGTATTGCCGCGCAGCACGACGGCGAGCGTATGTGCCAGGCTGCGGAAGAGATGGGCTTTGATGCCGACATCTGCGGCTACGCGCGCATCAGCCTTGCCTATGCTAACGGCATTGAGACCACAAACGAGTCACGCCGTATGCCGCTGCCTGACTTTGTATTGTGCTGCAACAATATCTGCAACTGCATGACCAAGTGGTATGAGAATATCTGTCGCATGAACAACATTCCGTTGATTATGATTGACGTACCTTACAACAATCATGTGACGGTGGACGACAGCTATGTCGAATACATTAAGGGCCAGTTTATGGACGCCATTAAGCAGCTTGAGAAAATCTCAGGCCGCAAGTGGGATGAGAAGAAGTTTGAAGAGGTTTGTAACAACGCTAACCGCTGCGCACAAGCCTGGCTCAAGGTTTGCGATTACTGTCAGTACAAACCCTCGCCGTTGAGTGGCTTTGACCTGTTCAACCACATGGCGGATGTTGTCACCGCTCGCGTCAAGCCTCAGGCTGCCGATGCATTTGAAATGCTCGCTAAAGAGCTTGAAGAAAATGTTCGGGCCGGCGAGTCTACTTTGCCCTTCCCTGAAAAGCATCGCATTATGTTTGAGGGCATTCCCTGCTGGCCTGATCTCAAGGCGCTCTTTAAGCCGATGAAGGCTCATGGCCTCAACGTCACCGCTGTTGTTTATGCGCCGGCGTTTGGATTCGCCTATAATAATTTTGACGAGATGATTCGTGCATATTGCAAGGCACCTAACTCGATTTGTATTGAGCAGGGCGTTGACTGGCGCGAGGGCATCTGCCGCGCAAATAAGGTTGACGGTGTCCTGGTTCACTATAATCGTAGCTGCAAGCCTTGGAGTGGCTATATGGCCGAGATGCAGCGCCGCTTCACTGCGGATCTGGGCATTCCATGTGCCGGTTTTGACGGCGATCAGGCTGACCCAAGAAACTTCAATGCCGCCCAGTATGAGACACGTGTTCAGGGTCTTGTAGAAGCAATTGAAGAGACCAAGAGAGCCAAGGAGGGCCGTGCATAATGAGCATCGAAACTTTGCTTAATGAATTTCAAGAGGTTGCCTATCATCCCGGCAAGCAGCTTGATAGCTACAAGGCCGCAGGCAAAAAGTCTATTGGCATTATGCCTTATTTTGCGCCGGAAGAGCTGGTCTATGCAGCCGGCATGGTTCCGTTTGGTATGTGGGGCAGTAACAATAAAACTGCTGTCAAAGCTAAGGAATATTGCGCAACTTTCTATTGCACCATTGCCCAGCTCGATCTTGAGATGCTGCTTGATGGCACCATGGATAAACTTGACGGCGTGATTACGCCTACTATCTGCGACACGCTTCGCCCGATGTCTCAGAATATTCGCGTGGCAATGGGCCACAAGCTGCCGGTTATTTTTCTGGCACATCCACAGAATCGTATGCCCGACTATGGTAAGAAATTTACTGTCAGCCAGTATACCAACATAAAAAATGAGCTTGAGAAAATTTCCGGTGTGCCGATTACCGATGCCGCACTTTCAAATGCCATCAAGGTGTATAACAAGAGCCGCGCCGCCCGCCGTAAGTTTGTCAAGCTGGCAAGCGAGCACTGCGATGTCATCACCCCCACTAAGCGCAGCAATGTGCTCAAGGCTTCGTGGTTTATGCTTAAAGATGCCTACACCGAGAAGCTTGAAGCTCTCAATGCAGAGCTTGAGAAGCTGCCGGTATGTCAGTGGAAGGGCGTTAAAATCGTCACCTCTGGCATTATTTGCGACAATCCCAAGTTGCTGGCCGCATTTGAAGAGAACAACATTGCGATTGCTGCCGACGATGTTGCACATGAAAGCCGTTCTATCCGTGTTGACGCGCCCGAGACCGGCGACCCCATGATGGCGCTAGCCGAGCTGTTTGCTGCCCAGGATTATGACGTTCTGCTTTATGATCCGCGGTCAAACCTCAACCGCCGTGGTGATTTTGTTGCCAAGCTGGTTAAGGACAGCAGCGCACAGGGTCTGGTTCTGTTTATGCAGCAGTTTTGCGATCCTGAGGAGATGGAATATCCCTCGTTAAAGAAGGCGCTTGATGAGGCCGGTGTGCCACATATCAAATTGGGTGTTGACCAGCAGATGCGCGACTTTGGCCAGGCCAAGACCGCTATACAGGCGTTTTCTGACGTTCTCTCCATGAATAACTAAAGGTTATAACATTTTTAAAAGGCTTCGCGTAAAAACGCGAAGCCTTTTAAAAATGTTGACCTCGAACAAATCAAAACCGCCATTGAAGTGGTGGTATGCACTTAGCTCTAGAAGGGATTAATACGTAAGCGTCAAACGTAAGTACGGATTGCAAAAGGTCAAACAACATGCGAGAATAACCTCAAAAGTTCAATGGACTACCAAAGACATTAAAAGAGTCTAAAGGAGACTATTAGAGCGAATGGGAGTGTCATCGCATGGAAAAACGTCTGAAAACCATAAGC
>DATMYZ010000001.1:0-3400 GCA_035560675.1 Clostridia bacterium | reverse complement strand
AAACCAGGATGAGGAAAACATTTTCTAAATTTTAGGCTGGTTTGAGAAATAATTTTCTTGAATAGTATCAATGCACAATTTAGATTACGATGCGGAGTCATTAATGCAAAAGCCGAAGATATTTGAGAAAACGTTTTCAAGAGAAATCACCAACAAGGGAAGAAGGACGGTTCAATATTATGAGAAAGTATTTAACAGCGCTCTTAGCACTAACCATGGCATTCAGCTTAGTAGCGTGCTCCAGTAGCAATAGCAGCAAAGCTTCCAGTGCAGGTTCAACGTCAGCAAGCGCAGCGCAAAGCGCCGCTACCGACTATCCTAAAAAAGCCATAACCATGATTATCCCCTATGGCGCAGGTGGCACCACCGATCTGGTTGGTAGGCAGCTGGCCGTTGCCTTAGAAAAGCAGCTTGGACAATCTATTATCGTTCAGAATACTGCAGGCGCTTCCGGTTCTGTAGGTGCACAAGCTTGCTTAGATGCTAATCCTGACGGATATACGATTCTGATGACGGCCGAGAGCCTAGGCACCCAGCGCGTCATGGGCATTAGCAAGATGAGCTATGCTGACTTCTCGCCTATTTCCACCATCGCCAATGACCCCAAGGTTGTCGTTGTCGGTACCGATTCCCCCTATGCGACAATCGAGGACTTGTTGGCAGCCATTAAGGCCAACCCTGGCAAGATCCAAATGAGCTATTCGGGCCCGGGTGGCAGCGGTCATATCCAAGCTCTGGTAATGAACAAATTTGGATATGAGCCTGCGCTGACCGCTTATACTAGCGGATCTGAATGCATTACGGCTGTGTTGGGCAAGCAGGTTGCTTTTACTAATTCGGCATTCTCTACAGTTTCATCTTACATTAAGAGCGGCGATCTGAAACTGCTTGCAGTTGCCTCTACCTCTCCCCTGCCTTCTTATCCCGATGTTCCTGCGCTTGCTTCTGTGATTGAAGGCAGCGATACGCTGATGGATATCCCCTACAACCCGCTGTCACTACTGGTTTCTAAGGATGTGCCCGCAGAAGTTCAGGAAGTGCTGCGCACCGCCACTGAGGCTGCAGTAAAAGATTCCGCTTTTAACAGCTTTATGGACACAAACTGCATCGATAAGCTGTATGAAAAGTACACAACAGTTGATGAAATGACAACCTTCTTTACGAACTGGGAATCAACCGTTTCGTGGATGCTATATGATGCAGGCGTCACTGTGAACAGCCCCGAAGATTTCAATATTGCTAAATCCTGACCCCTAAATTAACAGGTGGTAGCCAAGTCCTAAAGTTGAGGCTTGGCTACCACCACCAATATGAAAGGATGCTTTACGTGGAAAAAAACGGCTACAAAAAGCTGCTACGCAATTTTCACTGCCACGATGCAATCTTTGTTAGCTGCTGCTCGCTGGCATTGCTCATTTATTCCCTATATCACCACTATTTTGCCAGAAATACCTCTGAATGGAAGACATCGCCTTATTTGTTCCCAACGCTAATCTCCGTGTTTGGTTTTCTGCTGGCCTTTTCGTTGCTAATGGACGCTTTGCATGAGCTGCAAACCCCTGAGGAAACAGAAAAACCGACCGGTGAACAAAAGCTCACTGGCGTTTTCGTCGTGATTGGCATATCTCTGTTCTACTATTTGGTTATGCCACTCCTGACATTTGTTCCTTCTACACTGCTGTTTCTGCTGGCACTGTTTATCTATCTGGGCGAGCGCAAATGGTGGAAACTACTGCTATTATCCGGCGCTACAACTGCTGCAATCTATGTGTTATTTGGCATTATGCTAAATGTACGCTTACCCTGAAGGAGGTTCTGCTGTGGAAATGATTACATCAACGCTGTCATACTTTCTAGATATTCAGTTTATATTATTATGCGGTGCCGGCAGCATTGCCGGGCTGTTTGTTGGCGCAATCCCAGGGCTGTCCGTCTCTATGGCTACCGCTCTACTGGTATCCATTACCTACGCGTGGTCCACGAATGATGCCTTAGCCACCGTTATGGGTGTATATGTGGTTGGCGTTTTTTCTGGCGCATTGTCTGCAATTTTGCTCAATATTCCGGGTGCCCCCTCGTCTGTTGTTACCACGTTGGACGGCTACCCCATGGCCAAACGCGGTGAAGCCTTCAAAGCACTAAAATATGCGACCATCTATTCTTTTGTTGGCTCTGTATTCGGGCTGGTTGCATTGGCGTTGCTCGCGCGGCCCATAACAATGATTGCGCTGAAATTTCAGCCTATGGATTATTTTTTGCTGGCATTATTCGGACTGGCAACCGTGGGTGGCCTAACCACCAAAAGCTTTTCCAAAGGACTTATCAGTGCGCTGTTCGGCCTAATTTTTTCTATGGTTGGCATGGATTCGGTACTGGGCACCCCCCGTTTGACCCTCGGTATTCAAAATTTAAATGCAGGCATCGCAACTGTTCCGGCGCTGGTTGGGCTGTTTGGTTTTGCCGAAGTGCTGTCGGTCATTTACGAGGGCCACATGGATGCAGAAGTTAACGGTATCACCAAGCAGGTGGTCCGTCTCAAAGATATGATGAAGGAATTTTGGCGCAGTATGTATTACAGCGCTATTGGTACGGCAGTGGGTGCACTGCCCGGTGCCGGCGGCCCTGTTGCTGCATTCCTTGCCTATTCTCAGGCGAAGACTATTGTAAAAAAACCCTCTCACCCATTTGGTGAGGGCGCTGTAGAGGGCATTGTTGCCTCTGAAAGCGCCAACAACGCTTGCATCGGCGGTGCACTGATCCCCATGCTGACACTGGCGATTCCCGGTGACGCTGTAACCGCCATCATTCTGTCAGTCTTTTATGTACACGGTTTACAACCCGGCCCAATGTTCCTTAAAACCAGTGCAGACAGCTTTTATGCTATTCTGGCTGGCGGCATGATGGGCTGTGTCTATCTGCTGTTGCTGGGTTTACTGGTTGCCCCTCACCTGTCCCGTGTTATTTCCATTCCTAAAAGCATATTAATGCCCATTGTTACGCTACTGTGCGTGATTGGCGCATATGCCTGCAATAACCGTTTGTTCGACGTCGGATTGATGTTCTTCTTTGGGATTCTGGGCTTTTTGATGCGGTTGCGGGGTTACTCCGTCGCCCCCATGACGTTGGCAATTGTACTGGGCAGCATGATGGATACCAATTTTCGCCGTGCCATTTCGTTGGCTTCTTCCGCCGACAATGTAACTTTGGCCCTGTTCGGTCGTCCTATTACATTGATTTTGCTGGCTTTGACACTGTTCTCTATCATTACCAATATTCCTGCGGTTAAACGCGCGCGCGAAAACCGCAAAATTGCCAAAGCCGCACATTAATCTAAGCTAATAATTATTTTTATGCAGCAGCCGTCCGCTAAAAAAGGTCGGTGGGCGGTTTGCTGTATTTC